>JAUVIB010000481.1 GCA_030592985.1 Calditrichaceae bacterium
ACAAATACCATCATAACCGCAGCCATGATTGCGCCAAATATCCAGAAGTAAAAAGCGGCGTCCCAGCTGAAATTATCTACTAAAAAACCTGTTCCGACCGCGGTCAAACTTGCGCCAACGTACCCCATCGCATCAATAAAACCGGTAACTGACGAAGCGGCTTTACGTGAACCAAAATCTGCCGGCAGAGCGGCTACAATAAGTATATGTGGACCAAATGTAAAAAATCCGATAAATAACAGTATAATCAGACTTAAAATCCAATTTTCTCCGGGAACTACTCTAAATAAATAGCAAAATAGGGCAAGTAATAATAACATTATAAAAGCAACTGGAGCTCTCCGGTTATTGAATATTTTATCCGATGCCCAGCCGGCAAAAATTGCGCCTAACACGCCGGCAACGGGAAACGCAACAGCCTTATACGCCGCCACGGAAATGGATGCGCCTTGTTCCTCGAACATATAAGTTGGCGCCCAGCTCATAAAACCGTAACGAACTATATTAAGCCCAAATAAGCCAAATGCCGCAAACCAAACATATGGATTTACAAGAGTTATTTTTAAAGTTTCCCTGAAACCAATGTGTTCATCTTTGCGAATCTTAGTGTTTTCAATGCCATTCTCCTGATCCTCAACGCTTGGCAATCCGATTTCTTCAGGAGCGTTTCTCGCTCTAAGAAACCAGTGAATGGCAATAAAAATACATATTATCGAAGGAACCCAAAAAGTAAAGCGCCAACCATAATATTTTACAATAGTGCCGGCAAGCAACCATGAAAGAGCCCCGCCAAGAATGTAAGATGTGCCAAGACGTCCGGAAATTCTGCCCCTTACATTACCAGGAAACCAATTTGCCATTGCCTTAACAGTCGGTCCCCATCCCATTGACTGGACATAACCGTTTATTCCCCATAACACCACCATAAAACCGATAAGTCCACCGGTAAAGCCAAAAAGGAAATTCATTATAGCGGATGCGATAAGTCCAATAGTAATGATTTTTCTGGAATTGAGTTTATCACCCAACTGACCGTTTATGAACTGTCCGATGGCATACATCATAAATAGAGCCGACAGCACGATGCCCAAGTTGGTTTTGGTTAATCCGAACTCGGCCATGATTCCCGGCATTGCAACAGAAATATTTACCCGGCATAGATAAAACGATGCATAAGTAATCCACATCATCCAAAACATTTTTGTCTGCCATTGCTTAATCTGTAATCTTGTAGAATCAGTTAATTTTTCCTGCATTTCTTCATACCTTATTATTATTATTTTTGCTGGCTTCGATTATACTATTCTTTATATCAGAAGAAGACTGGGGAGGATAATAGGGGATAACAATTACTTTACCACCGATGCTTTCCATAAGCTCTCTTGCTTCTTCTATAGCCTCATCTGTATGACTTGTACTCTCCATTAAAATATCAGGTTTAATTTTTTTTACATTTGGCAGAGGGGAATAAGTATCCTGGGCAACAACCAAATCCACATATTTTAATGCATTTGCGAGATCAAATCTTTCGTCAAAGGATACTATCGGTTTCGGTTTTTTTTCCATTACCGCTTCATCGGTTAAAATTCCGACTATCAGCTTGCCGTCTTTCCCGGCAATTGCTTTTGCATTTTCCATCATTTTTAAATGACCTCTGTGTACAAGGTCCAAAACGTAATATGAATAAACAATTCTCATTTTTCCCCCATAAGAATCAAGTTTTTAACATTAATTAAACAATCGCCATTTACAATCTTCATGTTGTATGCTTTTTTAAATATATCTGATCCGGTAACATGCATTTCAAATATTTTATCTTGATTATTCTGAGGGAGCCCGCTGTTTTTTAGCCAGTCTCTGACACTGAAATTTTTCATAACATGGGTTTTTTTAGAAATATTCTTAAAACCGGAATTTGTCATTAACTCTACTAAATCATCTTCTAAAAATGTGATTCTATCTTCTTTTAATTTAAAAATATTTTCATAATCTTCTTTTACTTCCGGAATCGGAGGAATGCCTTCCGACAAGATCATTCTTCCGCCATATTTTAAAACTCTATAGCATTCAGTCATCGCATCCTGAATTCCTTCAATAATATGATGAAAGACCATCCTTGCGGTCACTTTATCAAAAATGTTTTTGTGGAAGAAGGGTTCTCTTATGTCTCTTTTTATAAAATATTTATTATCTTTCCAATTGCTCTGTTCCAGCATATCTTGAGAAATGTCTAATCCGATTACTTCTTTCACCAGGGGAGCTATTGACTCTGCAATTATACCTGTTCCTGTCCCAACGTCTAATACACTATCATTAGCATCAAAATTTGCAAATGAAATTAATGACTCCAGATATGACGGTTCATTTACCCATGCCAGTTTATTATAATTTTTTGATCTTATTTTCCAAAATTGTTTTTGATCCATAATTTATTCTTTCTATATCTTTTCCTTTACCGCTTAATCGTTTGATTTTATCTTATCTATGAGCTTCCATGCCGTTCTATAATCTTCAAAAGTGTCAATATCAATCCATGACCTCCAAATTTCCAGCGCCGTGACCTTTTCTCTTCTGTCTATCAACTCTTGAATGAAATCAATGAAGGATGCTTTCTTAATATGTTTTGCGCTGTGAAATTTCTTATTTTGATCAATGCTATAAACGTTTTTATACAGATCCTTTAGGGTTGAGCAGGCATTTTTTGACAATTTCGCTAATCCAATAAATTCAGATGTTGAATCTGTCTTTGGTAAACCAACACCGACAGAACTTATTTCAATTTCCTTCTCTTTATTCGACAGCAATGTCAACTCAGGAGCTAAAGGGTGTTCCTCGTAACTATCTTCATAACGTTTTTTCCAACCC
>JAUVIB010000378.1 GCA_030592985.1 Calditrichaceae bacterium
TGGACCAGGCGATATTCTCATGACCAGCTTTCCCCCACCTATGCAAATATGGCTCATATGATTTGTATTACCAATCGTCAGGCCGGTTCCGGCGGCGATGAATTGCCGTATGAGTTCCGTGAAAAAGGTATGGGAAAAGTTATCGGAACGAGAAGTTGGGGAGGATTGGTTGGCGTTTCCATGTTTATTGGTTTAATCGATGGCGGCGGACTCTCCGCTCCTGATTACCGTATTTATGATACAAAGGGCAAATGGATTGTGGAGAATGTAGGTGTAGAGCCGGATGTTGTTGTAGATAATATGCCCGAGGAGATGGCAAAAGGATATGACGCCCAGTTAATGACAGCTGTTAAAATGCTGTTAGAAGAAATTAAAAATAAGCCCATTGATTGGCCGGCCCACGAATCGTATCCGCTTGATAAATAAGATAAGAAAACATCCTCGTTTCTCTGTTGAATCAAGGAATGAGGATGTTATTTATTGGTTCCATGTTGGTAAATTGAGAAAAAGGTCTCGCTTTTCTATAATGGTGTAAAAATGTTGTATAAACATTTGTAATTTGACGTCTCAAAAAAGAAACCCGTTTGGTCACTATTTAAGAATAATGAACCTATTGGCGTAACCGTTGGATTATTTTCAGAGTCAACTGAGGCGATGGATACATGAAAATTTGATCTGAAACTGTTGTTAAAATGTTGTCTTATTTTATTCCACTCAGTTATTATATTCATTTTTATTTTTCTCGGTAATATACAACAGTATTAAGAAACTACGTTTTGTTTTTTTGCATTAAAATAATTAGCTCATAAGTTAAGATTGATAATAACGAACCAAATCCGCTTGCAAAAATATCAAAAGAGTCATACTGTGTGCTGGCTCCCCACATGGGTTTTAATTCTTCAACTGTTAATATTACAAATATCAGGAAAGAACTAATGTAAACAATAATACGCTGATATTTTGGTGCTCTTGTTACAATTCCATTTATAAAAGCAAGGCTGATAATATAAGCAGCTATAAAATTCGGAAAACTTCCGGTCAGAACTCCTAAAAATGGTGAATGAATAAAAAGTGGTCTTAAAATTTCTTTATTTAAGGAGACTAATCCAAATAAAAGGGCTATTAATAATGTATTGATTATGATAATTCTTTTTCTGCTTTTTCGATCTATTTTTACCATTGGCTTCGTTTAACTCCACTTAGAATAGGCTGTTTTATAATTACGTAACGGGCAGAATATGGGATGTTTGGCATTCCGACGCAGGTCATTTAATCATATTCCAACTAATCCCAAAATGCCCAATATTTAGTGTTATTTTGCGTTTATTATTTTTTATTCTATCGTTTTTTTGGACATTAATATTTTTCTATTATGTAATAAATTGAAATGAATTTAGATGGATATCTCTTGAATAATTCTATTTCATGCAAATCGGTTTTAAATAATTCTAAAAAATCTTTATTCTTGCAAGAAGATATTTCTTTTTCAAGGCATTTAAAATAATCGTTCCACCAGACATGTTCGTCTAACCTAAACGAATCTAATATCTTACAATTATTACTTACTATAAATTTAGTTTTTTTATAATGATTCCGAAACTCATCATGGATTATAAAAAATCCATTCTTTTTTAATAATTTTATTATTTTTGAAAATCCTTTATTAAAACCTACAACATTAAGAAGTCCTTCTGCAATAATTATATCGAATTGGTTTTCTTCTAATTCCAGATCAAATAAAGAACTATTGATAATGGTAATTCTGTCAGATAAATTTAATTCTTTAACTTTTTTTTCTAACCTATTTATTGATTTAGTATCAAAATCGACGGCAGTAATGGTACCATTATAATTTTTTGCTAATGCTAAAGTAGGGATTCCGGAACCACATCCAATATCCAGTATTAATGGATTATCAATTGCCGGAATTATCGAAATAGCTTTTGAAAGATATTTTAATAGACCTTTTCGACAATTATCTTTAATATTAAAATATTCTTTATTCATAATTATTACACAACATAAGATATGTGTGCTTCTTCTAATGAAATATCATTCGGTAAATATATATGAAAGGTAAGTTCTGTATGGTCTCCATATTCATGAATATGAAAATGATGCGCCTCTTTTTGAGTGGCGCCACTTGCTTGACAGATTTTATTTTAAACATTCGGGTTTAATACCTCGAGGCTTGCCTTGCTTTCAATATATTGCTTCCGACGTCGATACCTCGGGGCTCGCCCCGGGGTTATTCATTCCTGATAATTATTCTGCTCTTAATGCTTCGATGGGATCCAGCAGGGCAGCCTTTCTCGCCGGATATACGCCAAAAAAAAGTCCAACCGAGAGCGAGAAACCTATCGATAGAAAAATTGATTGTAGAGAAACAACTGTATGCCATTCAGTCGTAATTCCCACGATAATTGTCCCTATTATGCCGATGACCATTCCGAAAAAGCCTCCGCTAAGTCCCAGAATCGAAGCTTCCGATAGAAACTGAACCAGGATGTCTTTAGGTCGAGCCCCGACCGACATTCTCAATCCGATTTCGTTGGTTCGTTCTTTGATGGTGATAAGCATAATCGCCAGAATCCCGATACCGCCAACCATCAATGAAATAGCGGCGATACCGGCTATTAGCATCGTGAATGTAGCGCTAGCTTCTTGCTGCGCTTCCAGTACATCCGCCTGATTCTGAATTGTGAAATCGTCTAATTTTGCTTTCTTTGCCAGACGGTGCCGCTCCCGGAGTAAATCTCTAATTTCAGCTTCGGCTTTATCCATTAATTCGATGTCTTTAACCTGCGCATAGATGGTATTAATATAATACAGATTAAATACCCGGCGCAGCGCGGTGTTAATGGGGATGATTATCTGATCATCTTCATCCACACCTTCGGCATTGACTCCTTTTGATTCCAACACACCAATTACTTCAAACGGGGTTTTGCCGACACGGATAATCTCTCCAATTGGATCATCTCCATCAAACAGATTCACCTGAACCTTATTGCCGATTACAGCCACCCGCAGCGCTGCCTTATTCTCCATTTCTGAAAAAAAGCTGCCAGCGCCAATAGAGAAGTTACGGATTTTTTGAAAATCATAAGTAGTGCCAATTATCGTCGTATTGGTGGAAACGTTGCCATATTTTACTTGCAATTTTTTGCTTTGAGCCGGCGCTGTTAGAGCTACCGAAGAACATTCGCTGGAAATAGCTTTGCTGTCTTTTAGTGCCAAAGTGGTTGCATTGCTCACCTGCCGTTTTCTGCCCACAAAAGTCTTTACCCGTCCGGCATTGACGATAATTAAATTGGTTCCCATCTCTTCAATCTGGTTTAATACTTCGTTTTGTGCGCCCTTACCAATAGCAATCATCATAATAACTGCTGATACACCAATGGTAATGCCAACCAACGCCAGAAAGGTTCTCAGTTTATGCGTTAGCAGGGTTTTCCGTGAAAGTTTTATATTTTTGAAAATTTTCATCGCAATGTCTCTACCGGCTCAAGCGCAGCGGCGCGGCGTGCCGGGAAAACACCGGCAGCAATGCCAACTATACTCGAAAACACAATTCCTAACACCAGCGCCTCCCACGAAACCGACGCCGGCAGTTTTGTTATTAGAGCCAGTATTTGAGCGCCTGACAGTCCTAAAACAATGCCCAGAATTCCGCCAATAAAAGTTATGGCAGTAGTTTCCATAAGAAATTGTAATAAAATATCTTTTGAACGAGCGCCATCCGCCTTGCGTAAACCAATTTCACTGGTTCGTTCATTAACGGAAATCAGCATCAGATTGGCAACTACGATTCCGCCAACGATAAGCGATAAACCCGCGATCAGTGCTAAAAACAGGTTGAAAGTTCCGATAATTTTTGAAGCCATTTCCTTAACCTGTGTTGGTTCGATTACCCGGAAATCATCCGGTTCCTGGGTTGCGAGATGGTGCCGTTCCCTCAGAAGACTGGAA
>JAUVIB010000384.1 GCA_030592985.1 Calditrichaceae bacterium
ACTTCAAACCCTTTTTAGCGATGTCTTTTCGATAATACATATCATCAAATTTAATTGCCTTGCAGGCTATATAAGAATTTTCAATAGCTTTTTCCAGCGTATCTGCCTGAGACACAACATTTAAGACGCGTCCGCCTGATGTGACACATTCACTATTTACCAACTTTGTTCCGGCATGAAAAACCAGGGCGTCCGAGGGAACATCCGGCAGCCCATTTATCTTTATTCCTTTTTTATAGGATCCGGGATACCCTCCTGATGCTAAAACAACATCCACAAAATATCCGGGATTAAACTCTACTTTAAAATCTTTCAACGTACCATTAAAACAAGCGTCTACAAGTTCGGCAATATCACTTTTCAATGATGGCAGCAGAACTTCCGTTTCCGGATCGCCAAAACGCACATTATATTCTAATAATTTTGGCCCGCTGTCAGACATCATAATTCCAAAATAGACGATTCCTTTATAATCAAATAATTCAGCTTTCAAACCGATCATCGTGGGAACAACAATTTTTCTTTTTATTTCCTCAATTAAGGCATCGTCACAAAAAGGAACCGGACAATAAGCGCCCATTCCGCCTGTGTTCGGGCCACTATCGCCGTCATAAGCAGGTTTATGATCTTGAGATGGTAATAAAAGCTGTATATCTTTACCATCCGTAAATCCGATTATGGAGATTTCCTGTCCCACTAATTTTTCTTCGATAAGCCATTTTGAATCATCCCCATATTTTGTCTTAATTTCAGCTAACGCTTCTAAAGCCTGATCAACATCAGAACAGACAAAAACACCTTTACCGGCTGCTAATCCGTCATATTTAATAACGAGATTCCCACCAAGTTCTCTGATATACTCTTCTGAAGCGGCCGGATCATCAAATTTCTTAAAATCAGCGGTGTCCACCCCGTATTTACCCATGAATTTTTTAGCAAATATCTTTGATCCTTCAAGCTGCGCTGCTCTTTTATCCGGACCGAATACACGCATTCCCGAATCTTTAAAGTAATCAACTATTCCATTAGCCAGTGGATCTTCCGGACCTACAAACAGCAGATCGATTTTATTTTTTACACAAAAGTCTTTTATCTCAGCAAATTGATTGACGCTAATATCAATATTATTCTTCGTGCCGCCATTTCCGGGTAGTAAAAATACGTTATCATCACCAACGGATTGGGAAAATTTCCAGGCTAGGGTGTGTTCCCTGCCACCTGAACCGAGTATAGCAACTTTCATTAATTATCTCCACTTTTTTACTAAATATAAATTTCGTATTCTATTTTTTTTCCTCACAGAAATATATCCTGGCATTAAATCATAATTCGTTAATCAGTGTTCGATATTCGATATTCATTCTTTCCTTAAGACAATACATCTTATATACTATCAAATAATCACAATTCATTTCGTGTAAAAATATATAGTTTTCCCAATTTCCTCTTTGAATTTCGAATATCGATTAACCCGTGCCATAGGCAGGCAAGGATTTTTGATTTAAGAATTATTTACAACTTTTCTGTATTACAGCAGCAACTCCACCTCTTTCAAAACAAGATCGCAAATATCGGGAGCATTTCCGATATAACCGATTACAGTAATTTTTTTCAGCTCTTCTTTAACCGACTCTTGTATTTCTAAGGAATCAATAAACTCTTCTAGTTCCTGTTTCCCTATTTTTTTACCACGAGTTAATTCTTTCATCAAATTATAAGGATCATCAAATCCTTCGCGTCTTAATATGGTTTGAATCGGTTCCGCCAGTAATTCGGGATAACTATCTAATTCATTCTTACAATACCCTTCATTCACCGTAAGACGCTTCATCCCCTTAAACGTTTCCTGAATGGCCAAATAGCTGTGCGCTAAAGCCGTTCCAATATTCCTTGTTACCGTACTATCAGAGAGATCGCGCTGTAGCCGTGACTGTCCTAATTTCTCTTCAAAGGCATTCAGTAAAGCATTGGAAACCTGTAGATTCCCTTCACTGTTTTCGAAATTGATTGGATTTATTTTATGGGGCATGGTGGAAGAACCTACGGCTCCTTTATCGGCTTCGAGCGTTAAATATCCTAATGTTAAATATAACCAAATATCACGATTCATATCAAGGATTATTGTGTTGATATGTCGGATGATAGCAAAATAATCTAACCATGAGTCATGACTTTCAATCTGTGTAGTTGCGATATTAGGCTCTAACCCTAAATTCGAAATAAAATCACGCGAAAATGAGACCCAGTCATAAGCGGGAAACGCCGATAACATAGCAGAAAAGTTACCGGTCGCTCCATTTAATTTCCCTTTAAAACGAAAATCCTTCAATTTTGAAAATTGCTCATATAAACGAGAAAGATAAACTGCAAATTCCTTACCTGCAGTTGTAGGTGAAGCCATTTGCCCATGGGTACGTGCGGGAAAAGGGATGGATTTCCAGTGTTTTGTCACATGGGCTAACAGGGATAGTAATTCACTTAACTGAGGAAGTTGTTCCTTTTTCCAAAAATCCAATAACATCAGAGAATAAGACAGATTATTAACATCTTCCGATGTGAGTGCAAAATGAATCATATTTTTATTTATTAAAGGCAGATTTTCACGCAAAAACACTTCACATGATTTAACATCATGATTAATTTTTGCTTCGATCTCTTTAATTTTATCATAATCCTTTTCGGAGAAGGATTCAATCATATCGTCAATGGCCGTTAACTCGGAAACGGTCAGTTTATCAAATAGTCCTGATTTATCGAGCGCTTTAATATAGCGTAATTCAACAATCACACGCATGCGCATCAAGGCATATTCAGAAAAATATAATCCTAAATGCTGCAATCGTTTACCATATCGTCCGTCTAACGGCGAAATAGCCAAACTATCCATTTAAAGTCCTCTCACTTTTCTATCTGCTTCCTGCAGGTCATTTTTCATTTTTATAATCTCAGCTGAAAATTTATCTCTTAATAACTGAATATTCAATGAACGCAGGGCAAAAAGGGCCGCATTTTTGGCGTCAATGACCGTAGCCCCCGGCGTTCCGGATGGCATTACCAATGATGAATTAATATTTACCATCATATCCGTTTTATCACTAAAAGGCGGGCAGCTGATTACCGGAAGAGTTAAGTTGGCGGCTAAAGCGCCTCCCAATCCATTTGAACGTCCGGCAACGGCGATAACGGCGCCCGGCTCAATAGAGCGGTTATAATCCGCGATAACTTCAGGAATTCTTTCTCCGTTCTTATGAGCAGATACAACCCGCAAATCGCTCATTATATCATAACTCTCAATAATCTGAGCCATTTTCTTTGCATGTTCCAAATCGGAAGGCGAGCCCATAATTATTGCCACAAATCCGGCTTTAATTAAACCGTGTTTTCTTAAATTATTGTAAACTCTCTCCAATACATCAGAATCGCTGGAAATACTCTCTCCCGTAATCATTTCAAAAATGTTTTGATAACGGCGTACGGTTTCATCGACAATTTCCGATGGAAGCGTTATAGGATATTGTCCATTCACTTTATTATTCATCAAATAACTGCGTACAAATTCTTTATCCAACTGTTCCGCTTCATCCGGATTTTTATTATAATCAGCAGCAGACCAGAAACGGGATGAATCCGGAGTATGAATCTCATCAATTAAAATCACTTCTCCATCGATTAAACCGAATTCATATTTTGTATCAACAAGAATGATTCCTTTTTCTAACAGAATTTTACTGCCGCGTTCAAATAATTTACGGGCGGCGCTTTCCATTTTTTCATATATCACTTTACTCGTCCAACCCTCTGAAAAGATTTCCTGCGGAGATATCTCTCTATCCGATTCCTCCTTAGTTGTGGGCGTAACGATAGGAGTTTCAAAAGCTTGATTCTTTTTCATTCCAAGGAGAATTTC
>JAUVIB010000182.1 GCA_030592985.1 Calditrichaceae bacterium
ATATGGCCGGCAATGTTTGGCAGTGGTGTGGCGATGATTATCCTGATTTGCACTATCGTTATTTGCGTGGCGGCAGTCGTACTAATTACGAATATAACTTATTTGTATGGGCGCGTAACAGCGCCGGGCCTGACTTTTATAGTATGTATTTTGGATTTCGTTGTGTCCGTGATGTACATGAACAAATTGAGAAAGAGAAATTAAATGAAGACGTTGATCAATAAATTTAGACTTTATTGGCCGCTCATCAAAAGTCTGCAAACAGGCTTACTTGTAGTAACAGGCATTACCGGGTATGTAAGTACACGCTGTCCTGTAATGAACTGGCAATCCTTTTTAGGGTTAGTGGGTAGTTTGTTTCTTGCAGTAAGCGGCAGCACTATTTTAAATATGGTTTACGACCGTGGTATCGATGCAAAAATGAAACGCACCTCGCATCGTCCGTTACCCTCAGGTAAATTAAACTCACAGGAAGCTTTAATTGTAGGACTATTAATTTCTACTCTCGGTGTGGTCTGGGCTTTATCTATGAATATGATATTTGGTTTAGTCGTTTTCGGTGGACTGTTTATTGACGTCGTTGTATACACGATCTGGCTCAAACGAAAAACCGCCTGGTCGATCGTTTGGGGTGGAATATCGGGCGGGATGCCCATATTGGCCGGTAGATCTCTTGGTGTTGGTGAAATAGACCTGATTGGGATATTATTTACTATTGCCATTCTTTTATGGATTCCTACTCATATACTTACTTTTAGCATGCGTTATTTTGAAGATTATGCCAAGGCGGGCGTACCCACTTTTTCCTCAACTTACGGCAATAAGAAGACACAAGTAATTATCGCACTATCAAGTTTTGGTGCGGCGCTGGCAATCGGTTTGGCGGCATTTTCTGTAGGTCTTTCATGGGGATATTTGCGTCTGTTAGCTGTATTGGCCGTGGGTGTTATTGGTTTGGCGATATTTAGCGTATACCGACCTTCAGAACAAGTCAATTTCGGTTTATTTAAATACGCATCCATATACATGCTCGGTTCTATGATAATGGTTACTTTAGGAACTATTTAATGATCAAAATTTCAGTTGTGAACCGAATTATATTTTTACTCACCGGGCATCTCGCAGGCTATAAAGTGGTAGGTGGAATGGAGGCATATTCAGAATTAACCACCTTCTATTATACCATTTCTTTCGGAATGCTTGTATTGGCTTCTATACTCTTAATGTTATTGGGTTTCGAAATTTTAAATAATGACGGCGTATTGATTTTGGCTGCACTCATTCCTGTAGGATTGTCGTTAGGACTGGTTAATCAGTATTTACCTGAATTTCATCATATTTATTTAGGAATCAACATCGTAGCTATGCTTGCTATAACTATTTCCAGGTTTTATGCATCAGAGAAAACAGCGGTTATTGTATTATCCCTGGTACACGGCATAGCCGGCGCTATTGTGGTTTGGATACCGCTGGTGTTGGTAATCAATGAAAAGCACAATTTGTTAACACTTTTAATCAGTGTTGGGGGAATAATCATCGGCCTGGAAGGATTGTTACTGGCTTTTTTAAAAATGGGAAAACCGCTGATTCAGGCAGAAAAATTATACACATACTTCCCGATGGTACTATTTCTGGCCAGTGCAGCCTTTGTAGTAGGAATGAATTATTAAATGATAATTACCCCAAATAACTCACAAATCTTCATTAAAATCCTTAGGAGGAATTATGTTTAATGAAACCACTAAAACCCAGCGGATTATTATGGCTGTAACAGCTGTGATCGCTGGTATCTTCATGATGTACTTTGCACCAACGCAGGGTATGCAGACTTTGAAGATCGCTTTGGAAAATGTAATGGAACGTTTGATTCCATTCGATCCGGATTTTTACCCGGCAGTCCCCATTCTCGGTGCTACCTACAGCATCTGGATGGTTGTTCTCTGGCTGGCCGGCGCTTTCTCACTTGTAATTGCCTGGAATGTTTACAAAGGCGAAGAGTGGGCACGCGGCACGATGCTTGGTTTTGCTGCAATCCCTTCTGTTGCCGGTATGACTATGCTCATCCCCTGGATGGTACTTGTTGTGGCTGATTACTCCCAAGGTCCGGTTCCCGGAATCATGCCTCCGCCGGAAGGTATTTCAACCATGCCCCCGGTATTATGGACCATGGTTTTTGGTCTGATTTTCTACTATATCTTTCTGCTAGCCGATCAGGATACTATTAAAAACAAGATACTTAAACTTATCCCATATACTTTTCTTGGTGTGGTTGCCGGTATGGTTTTTATGAATGGACAGCATGGTGTTCGTTATTTTATCTTTATTCCGGAATTACTTACGAATAATCCGCCCAGTAGTTTTAATCCGTTGGGAAATTTCTTTACAAATCTGGATCATTACAATGCTTTAGCTTTAGCAACAGTTTCACAAGTACAAATGGATTCTATTAAAGTTGATGCAATGGTAAATATTGTTAATAAAGCACATGAAATTGTACCAGAAGTAGTCAAATATTCCAAACATTCATATGATCCTAATACTTTGACCCTGCTCTTAGGTGGATTCATGAATTATGCATCCTCTTATCTGATGATCATCGCCATTCCCTTTTTGGCAATGAAAAAGAAATTTGGATATTATACTGTATTAGCAACCGCTCTGGCTACTGCCCTTATTGGCTTTGATGGTTACCTTGTTCGTGAATCATTCGAATGGGCTGTTGGCGGATTAATGTCATTGGCATTATTTGGAATGTTTTTGCTGCCGGTTTTCAAAAACTTCTTTATTGAAAAAGAGACTGTTTAAACACTTTTATCCATCCGGTTTATGGCCGGATGGATTTTCTTTTAAATTTTATTTAGCTCTACTTCCACAGGCATACCAATTTTCAATAATGCCGTTTTTACATCTTAAATCAGTATTCGTTAATCTCTTACATCTCAAAACGTAGAATTTGTCTCTAACTTTTTTGGGTAGAGGTAATAGTCACAAAATAAAATGGCCACAGATATCCACAGATGAAACACGGATAAAATAAAGTAATCAATGCTAAAGTGGCCTTAAAATAATTTGTTAGTAATTTTAAACGAAGTGGAACGATAAGATTTTTTACTGTTTGAGATCCGATGTTTTTAATCGGGTTGAGTTTAAAAAATCTGTAGAACCAGTTTATAAAATTACTTCAAATTATTTTACAGCCTTGATTTTTTGGTTCTTTTGTATCAAGACAAAAGAATGTTGTAAATTCAGATATTTTAATAAACTGTTTTTCAAGTCGATCTCAGCTTGATTAAGGGATAAATTCAAATTTTTGTTGGCAAGATAATCTAAGGAATTTGTCTTGGATTTTAAAAAATAATTCGAAAGAACTTTCGCTAGTCAGTGTTGCTTGTTCATAATTCAATTCGAAAGAAATTTCGATAGTCCTTATTTGATACTTAATTTTTGAAATGAGCAAATTAAGAACAATATCAAATGTCGAACAAGGAATCACCAATGTCCAGGGAAAAGTTTTATTCATACAAGTATCCTTGTTACACGATCCTTTTATTTGATAAGAATCAACAATATCATTAAATTTAGAGCCCTATTACATATTTTTTAACAGCATAAAATCAATAAATGAAAAAATAATTTAAAGTGCAGGTATCCTTATGAATTTAACTAGTACTACACAATCATTATTAGCAGGCGACGATACACTATTCCGTCAGGATTTTTACAAAAAAATCGAACCAATTAAACTAATCGATCCACTTTCATTTGCCTTAGGTGCCACGGAAAAAGGTGAACCATTTTTTTACCATTTTACAGATATTGTTAAATACAGCGGACATTCTTGCCCATCCGTTGCAGGCGCTTACAAAATGACTCAAATCGCTCTAAAAGAACTTTACGGTGATGAAACTCCAATACGCGGAAATATTAGCGTTGCGATAAAAGGTTCAGTTGAAGATAAAGTAAACGGCCCTATATCTCAGGTAATATCTTTCATCACCGGTGCTGCGGGAAATACCGGATTTAAAGGATTAAATGGAAAATTCAACCGCTATAATTTGCTTTCATTTGATAGTGATAATCCGTCGACAGAGGATGTTTCGGCCGAAGCAATATTTGAACGCGTGGATAACGGTAAAAAAGTGAATATTGTTTATAAAGCAAGCATGATTCCTGGCAACCCGGAAATGGGAGAATTAATGCCCTTAATTATTAGCGGTAAAGCAACTATGGAAGAGATGCAAAAATTCGGCAATTTATGGCAGGAACGTGTAAAAATAGTTTTACTTAACCCTCCGGATGGTGCTTTCATTGTGACCCATTTAGAGTAAATCAGTAGTTTTTAATACGCTATCTTAAACGATACTATTTAGAATGTTTATTTGAACAATCGGCACACACTGCTTCAAATATTAAGCTTTTAGTTTAAATATTTGAAGCAACTTTTACAACTATCCTAAGAATTCCCCAATATTTTATATTATGCATAGTAAATAGCATATTTAACTCAAATTACCTTGACCCAAAATAAGCGCTAACCGGATTTTTCATTTCAGAAACGTAGCATTTTAAAAAATAGAGATACACTGTTATTTTTTCTTTTTTGGAACATTATTTTTTGATAGCCTAATAATATATCATTCCTTTTATCCATAAAATAAAATTCAAAACAAATATTCTTAAAAAAATATTTGAGAATCAACCACATTCAAACTATATTGTAACTATAACATAACTAATATTTAATTTACTATCAGGTGAACATGATGAATATTACAATTAGAAATATCCCCGACGATGTAGTTAGCAAAATAAGAACACTCTCACAAATGGAAAAAAGAAGTTTAAATAATGAGATATTATTTGTTTTAGAACGTGGAGTACAAGAAGAAGTCAGATATTATTTCAATTTAAAAAGAAATATAAGCAAAGAGACACAAATTGAAATCTGGACAAGATTGTCAAAGGAGTGGCAGGACGATAGATCTACGGATGAAATAATTGATGATATCTATAATAGTCGTACCTTAGGTCGAGAGTTTAAATTATGATACTATTGGATACTGATATTTGCATAGAGATATTACGCGGCAATAACCTTGTTATTGAAAACCGCCTGAGATGCGATGAAAGAATAGCAATATGCTTTATGACTGTTGGTGAATTATTTTATGGAGCTGAAAGATCGAAGTTTAAATATAAAAATCTTAACCTTGTTGATGAATTTTTATTATCAATTGATATAATTAATACAGATATTGAAATACTTAAAAAATTTGGAGAATTGAAATCAACTTTATATAAAAAAAATATTATGTTGCCAGATGCTGACATATTAATCGCTTCAACCTCTTTAACAAAATGTTCAAAACTTGTTACCGGCAACATTAAACATTTCGACAGATTTGATAACCTTTTAATAGATAATTGGGTTAGATAAGTAGTATGAAATCTACCCAACTTAGCCAGATTTCATTCAGGCGTTGATTTTATGCCTGTCCCGTATGTTTTTTATTGGAAATTTTTCATTTATCAAGGAATGAAAATAAGAATTTGGAATTGGAAACAATACTTCTATTAAGTGTTAAATTTTTCAGTTTGATATATTCGAAAGAACTTTCGTTAGACACAGGTTATTCATATCATTCCCTACTGGGGAAATTAAAATATCTCAATTATAGAGAATGGAACAACCTTTATTTTATACCATCCTGTGTAAAGTAACCAAATTTTCTCATAAAAAAATACCAACTACCATTTTCCTATAACTCAATAAAAAACGTTCTACTAAAAACCAATTACAACAAATATTTGACAAAGGAAAATTATCATTGTATATTGTGAGTGAACATTCACACTCATAGGATTATAACAGATGACAGCATTTACAAAAAGACAGAAAGAAATTATTAATATTGCTATTGAGCTTATTGCTAAAAATGGTATACAATATTTGACAATAAAAAATTTGTCTCAAAAAATCGGGTTGGTAGAATCGGCCATTTATCGACATTTTGCCAGTAAGCAGGATATTTTACTGGGTATTTTATCCATCTTCAAAGACAATAAAGAAGATATTATGCTGGCTATTCAAACGGCTGCCGATTCGCCTTTACAGCAATTGAAGATACTATTTAATAAACGATTTACTTATTTTTCAAATAATCCTGCGGTGGCATCAGTTATTTTTTCTGAAGAATTCTTTAGAAATGATGAACGACTTTCACAGGTGGTTTATGAAATTATGGAAACAAATCAAAAAATAATTGTACAAATTGTTACGGCCGGACAGAATGCTAATGAAATTCGAGTTGATCTTCCGGCAAAACAGTTAGCATTTATTATGACCGGTTCATTGCGGTTAATTGTTACCCAATGGCGGCTTTCTGAATTCAATTTTGACTTAAAAGAAGAGGGTCAAAAAATTTGGAATACCATTGAATCAATGGTAAAAAATAATAGATAAATTTTTAACTAAATGTTTAAAGAAAGGAAATAATGTTATGACAGCACTATTAGAACGAATGTTAAAATACCCCAAATCAATTTTGGTGGCCTTTTTACTGATATCCATTGCCTTTATGATGGCCATGAAGCAAAATTCACGCATGGAAACAGACTTAGACAAGTACATGCCCGAGCAGCA
>JAUVIB010000316.1 GCA_030592985.1 Calditrichaceae bacterium
ATGGACCATCTTGAACCGGTTTAGTCGGGAGACTATCCATAATACCCGTAAAACTTAAAGCCAGGTCCATTCCATCACAGACACCATCCCCATTTGTATCGGCTTTCTTGGGATCATAACCAAAGTATAATTCTTCTTTGTCTGTTAATCCATCATTATCAGAATCATGATCAATAAACAGCATGTGAGTTTTCATCGTTCGGTACAATTTAACAGCATCCGCCCGTTGATCGGGATTGGTTGTACCGTCATATGCAAAACTGCCATGGGCAAGGGCATGTAGCCCGTTGAAATGAATTGTATCGGTACGGCCATTCTCCGGATTCTTTAACACAACGTATCCCATATTATGAATGGTACCGCATACGGTGCAGTTTTCCAACCCATAAAAACGGTTAAAAGAGATACTGCTGTGAATACCGTCCGTTTCTTCTTTTAATTTTGGAAACAGGCGGATAAGCTGTTCGGCAATATTTGCTCCGTCCGGCATTCCGTTTTTATCAGTATCGGGATCATTTGGATTAAGATACAGGCTGTCGTCTTCGGCGTCTGTTAATCCGTCATTGTCGCTGTCTTCTTTAACCGGTAAAATATGTTCAGGATCATAAGCAAAAAGAATCTTTTTAAGAGTATCGATATTTACGCGTGCTTCGTGAATATCTCCCCAATAAGAAAAACAGCCGCTTTCCAGGTAATGAAGACCGATGTACGGAATGTCCAATTGCAAATTACGCAGTGGATTGACAATAATTATATGTCCCATATCTACTTCTTTTCCGCATTTTTGGCAAGTTTCAATTCCATCCATATGATATTCAATTTTATAAGGTTTTTCTGCCTGTTCTTTCGTGGGTAAGCTATCGATTAATGATTTAAAAAACGTTGACCAGAATGCGCCGTCTTTTTTCTCAAATGTCTGTGAAAAAGATCTTGTATAGTCCGTTCCTAAATAAAATTCTTCTGCATACGATAATCCATCCGAATCAATATCATTTGATATGGGAATGAAATGAGTAGTATCCGCTAAGGTTTGGCTTAAGAGATTACCGCTGGATAGTGCGAATGCAATACCGGCTGCAACCGCGATTTTTTTATGAATTTTTCTCAATGATTTTTTAGGAGAACTCATCAAAGGACTGATTTCCTTATCATATTGTTCCAGAGTCCGGCGGCGAATAGAATTGTAATAAGGAAGCAGTTCATAAGTAGCTCTGCAATCGGGACATGCCCAATGGAACAGTATAGATTGATCTTCTTTTTTAATACAGTTTGTAATATAAGGCTGCTGAATGAACTGCCGCACACAACAGGATGGATAACCGAATAAGAAACCCTCTGATCTTTGATATAATGGGTCTTTTCGCAAAGGAGTATTAGAAAATTTATTGTGGTAGAAATCTACATAATGCGAAGAAGTACTAAAGATTGTTTCGAAAACCTTTTTCCTTAACAAGGTTTTACGAGGAATGACTTCAACGTAAAATCCCTGGCTGCGCAGCCATTGCAATGCTGTTTCGTTTAAAGGTTTTTCCCAACGGCTAAGCGGTTTTATTTTTTGCCGGGTAAGCTCAACAAGATAAAAAAATTCGAAATCTTTGATTTTAATTTGCACTTGAGACATAATATCTCCTTTTTTAATATTGATTTAAACAACCATCTACCTTCATTTTGCTTTACGGGCGCCAATAAGAGCAGTGAATTTAGATTTTAACCAAAATGTTTTTGCAGGAAAAATCGTATCCGAGACAAAACGAATATCTTCAATTAAATAAAACGCTTTTGGATTATAATTTTTTATAGTTTCAATAACATATGGCAAATTAGAACGTTTAGTAATAGTAAATATTATATGTACTGGCCCCGTTCCACCGTTTGCTTCAATTACAGTTAGGCCGAAATCCGCAAGTCTTAAGAAATTGATAAGTTCTGTAGCATCGCGTCTAGTTATTACCTGTACAACTACCCTCCCCATTGCGAGCTTTTGTTCTATCATAATACCGATATAATTTCCGATAGCAAAACCTAAGGCATAGGCAAAATAATTAGTGATATTCGTTAGGTTTTGCATCACTTGCCCAATGGCAAGCAGCCAAATAAGTATCTCAAAGAAGCCGAGAATCGGAGCAATACTTTTAATGCCCTTAGATACTAATATAATACGCAATGTACCAAGAGAGACATCAACTATGCGAGCAAGGCAAATTAAGAGT
Organism: Calditrichaceae bacterium; assembly: GCA_030592985.1. Lineage (GTDB taxonomy): Bacteria > Calditrichota > Calditrichia > Calditrichales > Calditrichaceae > JAUVIB01. The sequence continues at coordinate 2,211 of JAUVIB010000316.1, forward strand.
GGAATAATGATGTTAGCAAAATATGGTGATTGTGTAAATTCGTTCATTTCTTTGACCAAAAAGTTATAAGTTAATAATACAAATAAAATACATAATAATATATACAAGTCAAGATAATTTCAAAAAAGATAAATAGCCCAAGGACTAATGTGCGACTACTAAAGTGGTATAAAAAAATAATATTCCTTATCAAATGTAAATGTTCTTCTTCTCTTTGGCTGTTACAACAATAGAAAAGAATGAGATATCTCCATTTTAATCATTTTCCGATGAACTTCTATGTCTGTATCATAAGCCTTAGCACTAAAGAGGTCTTAAATGCTTTATTAAATCTTATTAAGTATTATAATCAAATAAAAATTTTGCATTATGAAACTTTATTGATTATATTTCGAATATATAAACAGTACGTTCGAATAATCAAATTTTAGGAATTGAAAATGATTGAAAAAACTGAAAGAAAAACAAACATACTCGATGTTGCTCAAAGTCTGTTCGCCAAATTTGGTTTGGCAAAAACTACTATTGAAGATATTGCCAAAAAAGCGCGTATGGGCAAAGCAAGCATTTACTATTATTTTAAAAGCAAAGAATCTATTTTCCAAGAGGTTATTAATAAAGAGGGTCGCGTCATTCAGGAAAGAATCAGAGAGGCGGTTAACGCTGAAGAGCTTCCTCAGGATAAAATGCGCGCCTATTTTCTGACGCGTATGTTATCGCTGAGATCCCTTGCTAACTATTACAGCGCTTTACGCGATGAATATCTTGACCATTATGCTTTTATCGAGAAAGAACGGCAGTCTCATGATGTTTTTGAAATAACAATGGTAAGTAATATATTACAGGAAGGCATCCAGAAAGAAAAATTCGAAATTGATGATGTTACCCTTACAGCGGAAACCATCGTCGCAGCTTTGAAGGGCATAGAATATCAATGGCCGATTCAGGTTACGGAAGAACAGATTAAAGATAATGTTAATACATTGTTAAAAATTTTATTTAGAGGTATTGAAATAAGAAAATAAAAAAATTTGCAATTGATTCGAACAATAAATCAAAACATTCTAATAGACTATAATGTAGACAAGGAAGGATTAAAATGAACAAATTTGCTGAATATGTATTACGATTACGGGTGCCCATTATTATTGTCACCATTTTAACAACACTGTTTTTTGCTTACCAATTAAAGGACGCTAAAGTAAACAGTGATATTTTAACCTATCTCAAACCGGACGATCCCGCAGTAGTTCTTTTTAACAGAATCGGTGAAGAATATGCCGGTACCGCTTTAACAATGGTAGGTATTGAAGCGAATAATATTTTCGACCACAAAACACTGCAAACCATTAATAGTCTTACTGAAAAAATTAAGGCTGTTGACGGTGTGGCAACGGTAATGAGTTTAACGGACATACTGGATATTAAAGGAGTGGAAGGCGGTTTGGAGATAGGAAGACTGATTGATAAAAATAATATACCGTCAGATGTTAATGAGCTTCAGGATATAAGGGAATACACGCTTGCCAAGGATATGTATAACGGCCGCATTATTTCACCTGATGGTAAAATAACACTAATAGTTGCCCGTTTGAAGCAGCAGGCCGACAAAGAAGCCCTCGCGGAAAAGATACAAAAGATTACCTGGGAGACAGCCGCTGATTACAATATTTATTTTTCCGGTATGCCCATGCAAATGCTGGAGATCACTGAAATTGTTGAAACAGATATGGTGAGGCTTATACCGATAGTCGTAATCATGCTTCTCATTACACTCTATTTTAGTTTTCGTACAAAGAGAGGTGTTCTGCTTCCATTAAGCGCTGTTTTAATCAGCACGGTCTGGGCAATGGGTTTAATGACGATGCTTGGAATTGATCAATCTATCGTATCGAACGGGATGCCGGTACTTCTTATTGCCATCGGTTCTGCATTCGGTATCCACATGATTGCCAGGTACAAAGAGGGCGTTCTGAGCTGTCCGGATAAAATGACCTGTATTAAGGATGCGTTAGCTGAAGTAGGCGTTCCTATTGTTCTGGCAGGGGCTACCACGATGATCGGATTTTTCGCTTTTGCAGGCTCATATCTTACAGTAGTCACCCACTTCGGTGTATTCACCGGAATAGGTGTAGCCTTTGCCCTAATCGTTTCGATTACCTTTATACCGTCTGTTCTATCCTTTCTTAAACAACCAAAAATAAGACAAACGGCACAGGGTAATGAGGATAATTTACTTGCACGTTTTATGGATCGATTAGCGCACTTTGTTCTTAGAAAGGAAAAGCTGATTGTCTATAGCGCAGGAATTATCATTGTGCTTGCCATAGTTGGTATCCCAAATCTGCATCGCGAAGTAAATATAACGGAATATTTCAAAAAGGATACGGATATTCGTCTTGCCGAAGAAATGATGGAAGAAAATTTTGGCGGCTCGACCCCGATACAAATTGTTGTTACCGGCGATATGAAAAATCCTTTTGTGTTAAAGGAAATGCGCAAACTGGAAAAATTCATGGAAACGGTCCCCGATG
>JAUVIB010000421.1 GCA_030592985.1 Calditrichaceae bacterium
CGCTGCCCCTTAAAGGTATGCGAAAAATAGAAATATACTTTATTACTAATAATTTTTTCTAAGGGGATCTCCTTGACGCCAAAAATAATATCCCCTTGTGACATATCCGAAGTAATTTCAGCGCCCGCATCCGTATATTCTTTCAGTGAATAAAATCGTTTATCCGACTTCTGAATATATGCCTTGGCGCCTGTTTTTTTTATAATCTCTTTTAAATCTTCCGGGGTAATAGTAGCACGTCTTTCCCATTCGTTTTTATCTTCCGCACGTATTAATAATGAGTTCATTTTACCTCATTTAAATTTTGCGATATTTTTTCTATTTGCCTGATAACTCATTTATTTGATAAGGAATAATATTTTTGTTTTGGACTTCTTGGTTTTTCCGGTAATGTCAACATCAGTAAACCCGTTTCAATTAGCGGCCTTAGTATTTGTTTTCTAAAGTATTCCCTATCTTTTATTTTTATATAATCCTGTATTTCATCCCGCGTTCTCACCGTTTTACAAAACTCGATAATCTCTTCAGCTTGCGGGGTGACTTGCGGGGTGACTTGCGGGGTGACTTTATAGTATTTTTGTTTCGAACTTTTTGGTTTTTCAGGAATAGTCATTCCCAGTAATTCTTTTTCGATAAGCGGTATAAGTATCTCTTTTCTAAAGTATTCCCTGTCTCTTATACCGATATGTGTCTGAATCTCATCTCTGCTTCTCGGCAAAATGCAAAATTCGACTATCTTTTCAATCTCTTTATCTTTCGGTGTGATTTGCGGAGTTGTTTCAGGAACTTTAATAATTATTTTAAAAATATCACCTTCAATTATTTTTGGATCCGCATTAGAATAAATTTTTGAATATTTAAAAAGGTTTCTAACGCCGGAACCAAGTTCGTCAGCGAGCCCAATCTCTTTAAAAACTTTTGCAATTTTCGGGTTTTTGGGAAAAGGAGAAAAAGTATCGGGCATTATTAATCCATATCCGTGCGGACGACTTGCATTTTCGAACAAGACTTTATCCGGCGCAATAACCATTTTAGCGGGAAAAGGACTGATAAACTCTCGATGAATAAGAATGTTAGCGATAGCTTCTCTGAAAATTTTATTTCTAAGGCTAACTCTTTTATCATCTTCAAGGTAAAAGGGATCAGGAAGATGTTTTTTTATAAAGGACATTAACCTGTCATAACTTTCAATTAGATTAGTTCTGATATCATCCCGATCATCATATCTATCAAGATTTATTCTACGCAATATAGCATCCGTACGATGATGGGGGATAGCGTTAATAATAGTTTCATCTTTTCCAAAAAGAAGAATAGCTGCTAAAGTTAATCCGGATCGGCCGGTTTTTAAATCTTTTTGGTATAATCCTGCACTGCTCAGCAAAGATTTATCCGAAAGCTTTGACCATGAATGATTACCTCCCGCTTCGTTTTGTGCCATCATTCTTACCCTGTCAATTAAATCATTTCGTAAATCTTTAATATATGCGTAGGGAAATACGCTGTTTTCAGAATAAGTGGTTTGTTTTCTTATATATAGTAATGAGACAAGTTCCGTGTTGTTTGAAATATCAAAATCACCATCGCTGTTACGATCAAATATCTTCCCATTTGATTTATGGACTTGAGAACTTTCCGGAATAAAAATGTAAAGTAATTTTTTACCGTCGATTTCAACTATTTAGGGTGAAAAATATAAAGTCGGATTCAATTTCAAAGGATTGTTTGCAAGTGTATTAAAATCATTTATTATTTTTGGGGGATTGTCGATACCACTGATTTCTCCGTCATCTTCTACCCCAAGAATCAAATGACCTCCATTTCGATTAAGAAAAGCACATACCGTTTCAAAGACATTTTTATTAAGATTGGTTTTGGACTTTTTAAACTCGATTTTTAGTCCTTCACCATGCGCAATGATTTTTTTTATATATTTTTTATCCATAATTAAGCGAACCTATGAATCGGCAGTTTACAAAAAAATTCTAATATTGAATTTTGAACGTTTAAACCAATTTTTTCAAAAACGATAAAATATCCTGCGGTTGATAAGAATGAGAACCGAACTCTTTAAGCGCCATATCCGCCGACTTTCCATGATAAAAATTGGCATAATAAGCAGCCTTAACAGGTTCAATGCCCCGTGCTGTAAATCCGGCAATTAATCCACTTAGAATATCACCACTGCCTCCTTTAGCCAAACCTCTGTTCCCAGTCGAATTGATATATATCTGACCCTTTCCCCCTGTCATCGAAGGTGCTCCCTTCAAATTCATTACACAGGAATGATTTTTCATAAAAGACTGTACACTTTTCCAGGGAGTTTCCTGTAACACTTCTTTTTTCTCTCCGCTTAATCTTAAGAATTCTCCATAATGAGGCGTTAAAACTACATTTTCGGTTAATTCATTCTGAATTTTACTATTTTCACTTAACATAAAAAGTGCATCGGCGTCGACCACGATCTTTTTATGCATTGAAAGAGCATGGAGAAGAGCCTGTTCCATTATTTTTAATGTTTGCGGGTCTCTCCCCATTCCGGGGCCAATTAAAAAAGCATCCGCCCATTCAATTTGCCTATTAATATCAGGCAAAGACTCATCTGAAAGTATTCCATTTCCATAATCAGCAAGAGGAAGCGTCAACTGCTCCGTTAACTTTGTTTCAAGAATAGGATTTAGCGATTGAGGGATTCCCACGTATATCAACCCGGCGCCGGAAACACCTGCTCCAAGGGCTGAAAGTACTGCCGCCCCTGTCATCCCCGGTGAACCGGCTAAAATAAATACTTTACCGGCAGAATACTTATGACTCCAGGCTTTAAGCGGTTTTATGCGAACATCCCGATCTTCTACAAGGTTGATGGTAATATCATTAGACTGTTCAACAAACCTGGGCATCCCGATATCCGCGATAAACAGCTCGCCAACTCTTTCTTTTGCCGGATAAAACAATTGAGCATATTTGGGCAGGGCCATGGTTACGGTTAAATCGGCTTTTATTACGCTTCCGCTAAGCATTGCTGAATTTCCATTTAACCCTGAAGGTATATCTATAGCTGCAACGAGGGCATTTTGTTGGTTTACCCATTGAATAACCTCGTCAGGCAATCCTCGTACTGCTCCTTTTATACCAATACCAAAAACAGCGTCAACAATCAATGTATCATTTACAAACTCAGGTAAATTCTTTACAGACCGTATTTCGAATATAGGAATTTTATAATTTTTACATATGGTAAAATTTACTTTGGCATCACCGCTAAGCTCATCTTCAACGGCCAAGGCGTAAATTCTTACTTCAAAACCCGCCTTGGATAGATGTCGGGCTACAACGAAACCGTCACCGCCATTATTTCCCTTACCTGTTAGCACAAGCACTTTGTGTATATTTTTCTGTTCACAAGCGCTTTTAATTTTAAGGAATGATTGATACCCGGCATTTTCCATTAAAATAATACCCGGAACTTTGAGATTATTAATAGTATAATTATCCAATTGACGCATTTCTTCATTGGAAACAACTTTTATCATTA
>JAUVIB010000483.1 GCA_030592985.1 Calditrichaceae bacterium
GTTTTTTCCGAAGGAGATACCAGTAATATGGTATATATTGTTGAAAGCGGACGACTTGACCTTTTTATCCAGGGAGGACATTTTAAAGTTTTCGAACAATTGGATCTTTTTGGAGAAATTTCATTCATTGATCATGATATTAGAACAGGGACAGTAATAACAAAAGAAGATACTAACCTTTTTATTATTCGGGAAAAGGATATCTTGAATCCGGAAAAAATAGCGCCCAGTCTGGCTTTAAAAATATATCGAAAATTTGCTTCCATGGTTGTTGGCTATTTACGATCTGAATTACAAACTACAACGAAAATTTTGATTGAAAAGGGTGAGTCAGAGCATGTTGAATTCAAATCAACCATGCGTTATAATTTATATACAGAAAAATTTGATAAAAACATTGAACACGCAGTATTAAAAACCATCGCGGCCTTCTTAAACAGTGAAGGGGGTACCTTGCTTGTGGGGGTAAATGATGACGGGCAAGCTATTGGACTGGAGATGGATGATTTTAAAAATGATGATAAAGCCATGCTTTTTATAACCAACTTAATACGCGAGAATATCGGAATGCACCAGATACGTTTTATAAATATGGAGATTGAATCCATCGGTAATAAGAAAATTACGCGTATTGATATTAAGCCCTGCGATATTCCGAGTTATCTGAAGCATAATAATTCTTAGAAATTTTATGTTCGGACAGCTGCCAGCACCAATGAACTACCTGTAAGTGAAATTTATGATTTTATTAAAAACCGTTTCGTGTCAAGATAAGAATGGTCTAAGATGAGACAGCCATTACTATCATTATTGAAAAAATTCTTTCGAATTGCTCCTTTGATCAAACTTTAACAAAATATACCGGTTCATTAATGATTGATAAACCCGTGATAGAGTCCCATATAATAAGGTAATAAGTAGACTGCTCCATCTCCGAGCTCATGACCGCTGCCGCCACGGTCCAGACCCCATGGATCATAATTCCAATGAGAAAAATAAGTTTCGTCTACAGGGATAACTTTTCCGTTTACACGGTACCCTTTTCCCGCAAAGTTGCCTTCATCAAAGCCTTGGTTTTCTTTTGGAAGTCTTACAAGGTCAATACGATGACTATTTGTATGGCGCCAATCAAACCGTTCCAAAGGAAATCTTTTTAAAGTTTCAATGGCATCCTCACGCCATTCACCAGCGGGAGTTAATGGATAAGTTCCCCAGGCATCCGTGAATTCCAAGTCGGAACAGACCGCCGCATAGGCGAAATTGAAAAAGGGATTCATTTCCGGTTTTTCTAATTGCCAGTTCAGCATGAATGAAAGTCCGTAACTGGATTTTCTCTCCGGATCCTGCTCATACTTAATCAGATGATAATAAGACATAAAAGCCATCTCGTCATCCGATTGATTCCCAGTCCCGATTCCTCTTTGAAATTTCTGGTTCATCATGTTCTGCAAGTAACCATGTTTTTCGATTAACATATCAGCTGCTTCCCGGTATTTTGGATCGCCGCTGACGTGTTCTGCAACAGCGAGGTATGATAGCATACTGAGAGAATTTAAGCCCTTGTTTGAAAACCAGTTTTTATTATGATTCATCTCATAAGGGTTGTAGCGGGCCCACCGTGTGGGGAGACCGTCGTGATCGATTAGATTGAAATCATGTTTAATTATATGGTCCGTGAGCGCTGTAACCTGTTTGCGGACGCGCTCCTTCTCTTTCTCATCGGCCACCAGGTCATAATAAAGCGCATAAAAGAAATAATGCCCGTCTAATTCATCAGAACTTGTGTCTGATTTCCAATACCATTTACCGTCTTTGCTTACAGGCCAACGGGGATCGATGATTTTCCATAACTTATCATCTTCCTTTTTTTTGCGGATATCTCTCTCAATTCTTCCATTATTTGGATTATGGCCGGCAGTGGGTAAAATAGTTCTGGCCACAAATCCCGGAGGAGGGGAATGCTTTCCGCCCTGGGTGACATCACCGAGAAATTTTAATGCTTCGAATGCTTTTTTCGCCCTCTTTTTCGCACTGGTATCTTTAGTTGCAGCAAAGGCAAAACATTCGCCTGCGCCGTACATGCTGGTCCATAAACCGTCATTATCACTGGCATGCTGTTTTGGTTTGCTTTTATTTCCCGCTTTTTCCAGGCGGGTGTACAGCACATATTCATAAGGTGTACGGCGATGAAAACGATCGATTTCTTTCTCGTACCATTCGGCTTTTTTTGCAAAACTGAGGGGAATGTATTTTATATGGCTGATACCGTGGTTTGTAGCAATCCATGCGGCTCCGTTATCGTCAATGCTTATACTGTTGATATGGTCATTTGGCAGCCACAGTAAACCCTGACGATATTCCCAATTTTTGCCATCATAATGAATAGCGCCCATTTTTGTGCCAAACCAGATAGAGCCGTTTTCCCCTGCGCTTATACAGGTAAAATCATTATAGGGCAATCCGTTCTTTCCTTCGAAAAGAGTCCATTTGCTATCATAAACGCCTGCGCCTTGCGGAGAGGCAAACCAAAGACGATTGTCTTTATCATAGATTACACTGCGTACATCACGCGGCGCCCAGCTGCGAGTTTTATCACGCGGGTAAAGCGATTGTATGGTTTTGCTTCCTTTCTTAAGTAAATAAAGTCCGTCAGCGCCTGCCAGAGCAATATCACCATTTGAATTGAGTGCAATTTGCCGGATGTTGGAATCTGTAAATGTTAATGTCTCTAATATTTTTCCGCTTTCGGGGTTTAGTGTGATGAGTTTATTTCCTATAGTTATGACTATAATCTTTCTAAAATCCAAATTTACACAGGAA
>JAUVIB010000461.1 GCA_030592985.1 Calditrichaceae bacterium
AGAAAAAATTTCGGAATAGATTTTAGCTATAAAAATTACAAGATTGAAAAAATACGAAAAAAATAGAAATATACACCGGTAGACCGGTGATTTATTGGAAATGTCTATGTTTTGTTTATATTAGAATCGATGATTTAATAAGGAAATTATTCCAACTTAAAGAAAATAGAACAAATATTAAGAATAGTGAAATTTAATGAATCTATATTTCAAAATGTTGCAATTTATAAAGCCATTTTGGAAGGCTATTATTATGACCTTCCTGTTGACTTTTTTATATGTAATTTTAAATAACCTTTCACTCTGGATTACGGTTGATTTTTTAAAGGAGTTATTTGATCCGCGAACGGTAAATAGTGAACAGGTGATCTCAAATGATCAGCTGTCTCCGGATAAAAATGAAAATAATGTCATAAAAGATAAGTTTGGAGTTGATATAAATATAGGCGTTTATCAAAAAGTCAATCAAGCTATAAAATCCGTACTAATACGCGATACGAAAACTGATACTTTACTTATGGTCTGTTTTGTTATTTTCTTCTCATTTTTATTTAAAAATATTATTCAATATGTAAGAAAAATGATTCTCAGTTATATTGAAATTAAAGTAGTTATTAATATCCGCAATACGCTGCATAAAGCATTTATGTATCTGCCAATCCGTTTTTTTGATAACCGTCATTCAGGCGATCTTAATTCTCTGCAGTTTAACGATGTTTATGCCATACGGACGTTATTATCAGAAAGTTTCGGTAAAATGATTTTATCGCCCATTCAGATAATATTTAACATTATTATTTTGGTGTTAATTAGCTGGCAATTATCGTTAATCACTTTTATAATTATTCCGGTGATTGCTTATGTGATCGTTATAATCGGTAAGGGAATTCGGAAAAAAGCACGACGGGTTTTCTTCCAGATGGCCAGTGTAATGTCAACTTTTTCAGAATCTATCAATGCCATACGAATTGTCAAAGCATTCACCAATGAGGAAAAAGAGATACGGAAATTTGAAAAGGTAAACAGCGTCTATTTTACTAAAACATTTCAAGAATTTCTTTTACGGAATGCAACATCGCCCATTAATGAAATTATTCTTGTGCTAATGCTGTCATTTTTACTGTGGTATGGTGGTAATTTAGTTTATTCACACGAAGGATTAGCTGCAGAAGATTTTATCCGTTTCCTGGTATTCCTGTTTACCATGTTTCAACCAATAAAAGATTTGTCAGGAGTAAATAATACATTACAGGCCGGGATGGCAGCAGGGGAACGAATTTTTACTGTTCTGGACGCATCGCCGGAGGATTACAAAACCGCCGGCTGTCGAAAACTTGAAGGTTTTCACAAGAAAATTGTTCTGGAGAATGTAAATTTTAAGTATGAAGAAGGACTTCCCAATGTATTACAACAGGTTAATTTAACGATATTGAAAGGTGAAACCGTTGCTTTTGTGGGGCACAGCGGGTCCGGTAAGACCACATTAATCAACCTTATACCAAGGTTTTATGAGATTGCTGAAGGCGCAATTATGATTGATGGTCTTAATATTAAGGATATTTGTCTACAATCTCTGCGAAGGAATATCAGCATTGTAACCCAGGAAAGTATTCTTTTTAATGATACTGTTCGTACTAATATTGCTTATGGAATGGAGAATGTGACGGATGATGCTGTTATTGCAGCGGCAAAAAATGCCAATGCCTGGGAATTTATTGAAAATATGGAAAAAGGTCTTAATACAGAAATAGGTGAAAAGGGAACAAAGCTATCTGGCGGACAAAAACAACGCCTTTCAATTGCCAGAGCTATATTAAAGAATCCCCCGATTCTAATAATGGATGAAGCGACGTCTGCCCTTGATACAGAATCTGAAAGACTTGTTCAGGAAGCTATAACAAAGTTGATGAAAAACAGGACCGTATTGGTTATTGCACATCGCTTATCTACAATAACTCATGCTGATAAAATTGTTGTTATGGATCACGGAAAAATAGCAGATATTGACACTCATACTGAATTATTGAAAAAGTCTGAGATATATAAGATATTATCAAAAAGTCAGTTTCTTTCAAAAAAATGAAGAAAATAGAAAATAAGGTTTGAATATCATTAAGCATTAGGAGCAAATAGATGAATGTATTGGTTACAGGCGGAGCCGGTTATATCGGCAGCCATATCGTGAAAGAATTATGTGATCAGGATATAGATGTTACCGTTTTCGATAATTTTAATACGGGTTTACATGAAAATATTGATTCCCGTGCCGGTTTAATTGAAGGAGATATTAAAAATATTGATGATTTGCAAAAGGCTTTTTCATCGTCATCCTTTAGCGCAGTATTTCATTTTGCCGCGCTTAAAGCAGTCGGCGAATCGATTGAAAGACCTGATATCTATGCAAAAAACAATATATGTGGTACACTGAATATCCTTAATATAATGGCTGACTCCAATGTTAAGAATATTATTTTTTCATCATCTGCCGCAGTCTATGGAGCCCCCCAATACCTCCCGATTGATGAAAATCATCCCTGTAGCCCTGAGAATTATTATGGATACACAAAATATGCCATCGAAGAGAATTTAAAATGGTATAGCAAATTAAAAGGAATCCGTTTCGTGGCATTACGCTATTTTAATGCTACCGGTTATGATATTAACGGAGCAATAAAAGGGCAGGAAAAGAATCCTGCAAATTTATGTCCTATTGTCTTGGAAACAGCAGCAAAAATGCGTGAAAAAATGCAGGTATTTGGTAATGATTATGATACACCTGATGGCACAGGTATTCGTGATTATGTTCATGTTAATGATTTAGCTACAGCGCATGTTCTTGCGATGCGTTATTTGATGAGCGAAAATAAAGATCTGATTGTAAACCTTGGCACCGGCAAAGGTCGTAGTGTTATGGAAATGATTGATATGGCGCAAAAAATTAGCGGTAAAACGGTACAATATGAAATCGTAGGGAGAAGGGCCGGCGATCCGCAGGAAATTATTGCCAGTGGCGATCTTGCTTATAAATTGCTTGGTTGGAAGGCGAAATATTCGGATCTTGAGACGATATTTAAATCGATGATTCCGGTATATTTGAAATAATCGGGAGATATTTTATTTTTCCAATTTTCGTATGATTTTAT
>JAUVIB010000330.1 GCA_030592985.1 Calditrichaceae bacterium
CATGTTTGTCGATGAAATTACTAAAACAGAAGATTGGATCGATTTTTTTATTGAAAATAAAATAAACTTAATTATTCCACTCATATCAAACAGGGGATTTAGGGGAATTATTGGATATGGAAAAAAATTAATTGGCGGTGATTATACAACCAATGAGGCGGAGTTCTTAGTTTCAATTTCCAATATTGCCATGCAGTCAATTGAAAATGCAAAAACCCTGGAACAGTTAAGTCAGAGCAATCGTAATCTCGATCAGAAGGTGCAGGAATTAAATACATTATTTGAAATAGGCAAAGAACTTAATACCATCTTTGACAGGGAAAAAATTCTCAAACAATTATCTTTCTCTTTAATGGGGCAACTGCTTGTTAATCAATTTCAGATTCTTTTAAAAGAAGGTGATAAATTAAGTGATATATTCAAACAGGGCGCCCTGTTTCCTGAAAATCTCATTGACATTTTTAAAAAATACTGTTCCTCCTCCGGGTTAGTGCAAAAGCCCGTTGAGATTGCCCAAAACAATGAAGTTCAAAAAGATCTTTTCGAGGCCGATGTACGAGTTATCATACCGCTAATTAGTAAAGAAAGAGAATACGGCTATCTCTTTATCGGAGAAAAACTGACCAAAACTCCCTATACATCATCAGATTTTGATTTTTTGTCTACTCTTGCCAATATTGCTGTTATCGCCCTGGATAATGCCAAAATGATTGAAGAAATTATTGAGAAAAAACGCTTGGAAGAAGAGCTAAACCTGGCCCGGAATATCCAGGGACGTCTGCTGCCAAGTGAAATGCCGCAGTTGGAGGGCTACAATATTCACGGCGTCAATATAGCAAGTAAAACAGTCGGTGGTGATTATTTTGATGTTATTCCTGTTAGTTCCGAAGAATGCATATTTGCCATTGCCGATGTATCGGGTAAAGGAATACCCGCATCTCTGTTAATGTCCAACTTACAGGCAGGTCTGCAAATATTGTCCTTAGAAAATAAACCATTGCATAAAATCACAGCAAAACTAAATAATTTAATTTATCAAAACACATCCATAGAAAAATACATCACATTCTTCATATTAAAATTAAACATAAAAAGCGGCGACTTTTGTTATGTAAACGCCGGCCACAATCCTCCCTATCTTTTCCACGGTAGTCAGGAGCCACAAATGCTGGAAGAGGGTGGATTAATACTGGGTATGATGCCCAATATTGTTTATGATACAGGACATGGTAAGATCAGAGAAAATGACTGCCTGATTATGTTTACGGACGGGGTTACAGAATGTATGGATAGTGCGGAAAATGAGTTTGAAGAACAAGGATTGCTAAGGTTTCTTAAAAATAATCTTGCTAAATATAATAGTAAAGAGTTAAATCACGAGCTGATAGAAGAATTGTACCGCTTTTCAGGAGATCCCACCGAAAATGATGATATCACTCTCCTTACACTTATGGCAAAATGATATTTTCAGGTATTAAAGCTCTTCCGGGAACTCAACGTGGAGTTTAACTTCATCTTTTTACCTTTCTTAATTATTTCTATCATGGCGGATGCCTTTTCCCCCTTAGTATTAGAGCTTTATCATTGTAACCTATTAGAAATACATGATTATTAAATACTTGTATTCCGGTTCCATAAAATAGTAAATTATCATTAATTTCATCAAAATCACTCCAGGTGGAGCCGTTATAATGAAAAATATTCCTGCCGCGATAACCGGAAATAAAAATATTATTAATACTCGAACCATTTATTTGCCAAGCACCGCTGCTTTTATATGGTTCGAAAACTGGGTTCCACACATTTTTATCATCTAGATAGTAAACGGTTTTTCCGTTAACTCCATAAATATAATTATCAATTATATTAATATCATGACTGGGAAATGGTAAAGGTCCGTTATCAGCTGTATTATAATAATAGTTTAATACTTTAAAAGAAGTGTTTTCTATTTTAAAAATCCAATGATGTTGCCCAGTGGAATCGCTTTTAGAACCAATAGCATAAACATTATTATCTAAATCACCTGTTATATGGGTTATTTGACTATTTGTATTTGTATTTATTATTTCAAAACTGTTTCCATCATAGTGTGCTATTCTCCCGTCATATAATCCAAAGTATAAATTTTGTGATGATGAACCCCATATAGACATAATATGAGTTTCAATATTATGCTGCACAATATTCCAGGAGTTACCATCCCAATGCTGAATAGTTTTAATCAAGGGTTGATCACCAATTCGACCTCCGCACAACCAAATATCATCTTTAGCAAAACCAGTTATGTCAGCAGGTCTAACTCCAAGCCCGCTCTCTTTCCATGGCTGCCAGCTTTCTCCATCCCAGTGCCAAATGCGTGAGCGCCAGTAGTCGGCATGACCTACAATCCAGACGTCATTGGTATCGCTGCCCCAAATACCGTAAGGGATTATTTGAGAGGTATGTTCCGGGAATTCAAGCGTATCAATAACCCATGAAAAATTATGGCTGGTTGTGTCGGGCCCGTTATTCGTCGGCGGGCTTGTGGAATTTTTACATGAAGATAAAACAAAATAAAAAGTAAAAAATAATAAAGATAGAAGATAAAAACGTCTTATTTTCTTTTGGGTGAAAATGGCGTTCATGGGTTTTTCCTTATAAAACCCATAAGAATTGTTATTAAAATAATAATAAAAGCAATCAGACTAATGGGCAGTAAATTTCCGGGCCATGCTGATACATCTAACCAGCCTTTGAAACCCATAACAAACAGGTGTGCAGCGATTAAAAATATAGCGCTCGAACGCAAGAATGCATTATTAATACCGGGATGAAAAGGATCCACACCATAGCGGACTAAGGCAGCATTGATACTATAAATAATCAATAATACGAAGGCCAAAATTCCGAATAAAAGACTCAACTCTCCCGTTAGATTAAGCGCTTCGGAAGTATAAAACTTTCCATAATACTGCTCGCTCAATAAAGCAAATGACATAAAAACATGAACTATTATTAATTGAAATCCTATCCAGCCAAAACGCATAGCTCTCGTTTTATACTGTTCATCCGCGGATTTTCGACCGGCGTAAACACTTAAGGCGATAAGTATAACGGCGCTCAGGGAAATGGACTTATTAAAAACGTAAAGCGGCAGATGTATCCATTCAACGCCCTTAACAATATTATACCTCAGAATCGAATAGAGGAGTGAAATTAAAAATACAAATAGTACATTTTTATAAGAGTATTTTATCTCTAGCATAGAGGGCTTCCTATTAAATAATTTGTAATATAGAATTTTTATGCATTTTTTTGAAGAACCTTATTCGTTTTACGATAAAACCAAAATTGTAAAAAAATAATCGTCACACTGATTGATCCGATAAAATTCGGCAGGATTATATACCAATCTGTTTTTAAAACACCATAAACGACCCAGCTCACTAAAGTAAAATAGAGGAGAACCATCATACTCAAAGAAAGTCCGGCCGTAGATTTTACAGTATAGTTTTTATAAATCTGCACCGGCATGCCAAATCCTGTATATATTATAGAAATAACAGACGCTGTTATACCAACCATATCAATTGTATCCACGAACAAACCTCCATTAATATATTTATCTATTACAGATCCACAGTTAATTGCCTGATAATTTCCTGCATTTGTTCAAATTGCTGTTCCATACTAAACAGGAGAGCAAACTGTGCTTTGGTACGTTGAAAATTATGTTTTTTATAATTTATTTTATAATACGTATCCCCGGCAATATAATCCGTTAAAAAACGCAGAGCCTGTGAAAAAGCAAATAATTTAGCGGAAAAAGCCAGGTTATCTATTTCATAAGGATTTAGAAAGTGTTTAGTCTCTTCTAAAAAACCTTTAGCATAGGCTTTAAATAAATCTATATCTAAAGAGACTTTGGAGAGGTCTTTATCATCCTCAGCTCCTGTATTAGTACCCGTTCGAATGGCGTCTCCGAAATCATAATGAATATATCCCGGCATAACCGTATCAAGGTCAAGTATGCAAAGAACATTATTATCTTCATCAAATAAAATATTATTGAATTTTGTATCATTATGGGTGATTCTTAGGGGGATTTTACCTTCTTGCCCCAATTTATAGATCGTCTTCATTTTATTCTTGCGCTCTTCCACATAACGAATCTCCTCTTTAATCTCATTAACTCTATTTACAGGATCATCCTGAATAATTTGAAAAA
Source organism: Calditrichaceae bacterium (assembly GCA_030592985.1). Classification (GTDB taxonomy): domain Bacteria; phylum Calditrichota; class Calditrichia; order Calditrichales; family Calditrichaceae; genus JAUVIB01. The sequence continues at coordinate 4,211 of JAUVIB010000330.1, forward strand.
ATGATTGAAGGCGTATCTCGATATTATGAAAATTAGGGATGGTTTCCACAAGGGGCGGTGGTGGAAAATCACTTAACATTTTTTGAAATTCCCCAAAAGCGCGTCCGCCCCAATAGGCTTTTTGCGGAGAATCAACAATATCATACGAGTGACCTCCTTTAATAAAACGTAATATACGCCAATAATCTCCTGAATTATCCTGATAATAGGTTTGTCCGTTCTTTGCAGGTATAATTGTTATAACTTCATACTTACTACCTTCATTGGAACTCTGTTTTAGTTTGTTTTTAATATGAGTGGTAACTCTCTCCATATTTTGCATTAAACCTGCCACATTCTGAAAAACATGATGATTAACTTTTTGTAAAATATAATCATCGCAATCCGCTTCTTTCGTTTTTATAAGGAAG
>JAUVIB010000308.1 GCA_030592985.1 Calditrichaceae bacterium
AATCAAAAGAATGAATATAGAACAAGGACTGACGATTTCAGATTTAGGACTGTGTTAATCGCGCTATAAGAATAAAAATATCAAAAATCGTTAATCGATGTTCCTTGTTCTTAGATCAAAAGCACGAATATCGAACAAGGATTAACGATTTAAGAGGAAGCTAAAAAATGAGCCCCATCGAAATACATCAGGTCAGCAAATCATACGGTAATGTGCAAGCGGTAAGAGATGTCTCTTTTTCGGTTAAAGAAAATGATATCTTTGGCTTAATTGGCCCTGATGGTGCGGGGAAAACGACAATTATCCGCATGATAGTTTCGCTGCTGAAAGCCGATCAGGGGGCGATCCTATTTCAAGGAAAAAAGGTTGAAGAAAATATTTTTTTTGTACGTTCTTCTATTGGCTATATGCCCCAGCGTTTCAGCTTATATCAGGATCTGACAGTTGAAGAAAATTTAAAATTTTTCGGCGACCTTTTTAAAGTTGAGCGATCTGTACAAAAAGAATACATGAAAAAATTGTATGGTTTTTCGCGTCTGGAGCCTTTTAAAAAGCGCCGCGCCGGAAATTTATCAGGAGGAATGAAACAGAAACTGGCCTTATCCTGTATGCTCATGCATGAGCCGAAAGTGATTGTATTGGATGAGCCGACATTTGGGGTTGACCCCGTTTCACGTACTGAATTCTGGGATATTCTCAAATCTCTATCGGAAAGTGGTACGACCATTTTGGTAACAACTGCCTATATGGATGAGGCGGATTTATGTGACCAGGTGGGACTTATTTTTGAAGGAAAACTGTTGGCTATTGCCACACCGGAGAAACTGATAGATACTTTTAAAGAACCGCTATATTTTATCGAAAGTAATGAACCCCATAAAATAACAGAGAAAATTGCATCTACATCGCTATCCGCTGCAGCTCATATCTTTGGTGGGGGAGTACATATTGTGGATAATGATAATAGTGGTGAAGTGGTTATAAGAGATATATTGAAAAATGCAGGAGTGGAATTCGGAGGATTGCAGAGAATTAAACCCACTTTGGAAGATCTGTTTTTAAAACTGATGTCAGGGGATGAGAAGATATAATCGGAATGAGTAAATAATTTTACAGATTATGTCCTTTACTCAGCTAATAACGACTTAGCCTATATATTCACAGACAGTTAACTCAATCCCCCTAATCCCCTTTTTTAGGAGAATTAGGAATTGATTTAGTTAAATTTTCGATTTTATAAGAAAGTATTAATAAAGTTAAATCGAAAATCGTTAATCGGTGTTCGATATTAAAATAAATAACTTACAGGCAAAAATGTCAGAAAACAGTTATACAGTAGAAGTACATAACCTCACGAAAAAGTTCGGTAGTTTTATAGCGGTGGATAATATCTCATTCTCTGTGCAAAAAGGAGAAATATTCGGATTCCTTGGAGCAAATGGGGCGGGAAAAACCACAGCGATCCGCATGCTTTGCGGACTTTTGTTGCCAACCAGCGGAGAGGCTACCGTAGCCGGATTTGATGTTTATAAAAAATCTGAAAAAATTAAATCAAATATCGGTTATATGAGTCAGAAATTCAGCTTGTATGAAGATTTGACCGTACGTGAAAATATTCAGTTTTATGGCGGAATTTATGGATTAACACGCAAAGAAATTGCTCAAAAGACGGATGATTTGCTGCATTATCTTAATTTATGGGAACAAGCGGATCAACTTACCAGCGCGCTTCCTTTGGGTTGGAAACAGCGAATGGCGCTTAGTGTGGCGTTGCTGCACGATCCGCAAATAATTTTTTTAGATGAGCCCACCAGCGGAGTTGATCCAATATCACGCCGTAATTTCTGGAAACTGATATATCAGCTGTCGGGTGAAGGGAAAACTGTATTTGTGACGACCCATTACATGGATGAAGCTGAATATTGTGACCGTGTAAGTATTATGCAGGAAGGTAAAATTGTAGAGTTAGATACGCCGAAAGGATTAAAATCTCATTATAAAGCAAAAAATATGCAGCAGGTATTTCTGAATGTTGTAAACGGAGAGAGTAAATGAATCGTATTTTGTTGAGCATTATGCGTAAAGAATTTATCCATATAATCCGAGATCCTCAAACACTGGTAATTGCCATTCTTATGCCGGTTATGATGCTTTTCCTTTACGGATATGCAATTAATCTTGAAATGAAACAAATTGATGTGGGTATTGCAGATTTATCGGCAACACCGCAGAGCAGACAAATAGTTGAGAGGCTTGCTTCTAATGATTTTTTTAATATTACCATTATTAATCCGGATTATAAAGATTATGAAAAGCTATTTAAATATAGAAAAATGCGCTCCCTATTAATCATTCCAGTTGATTATGCGAAAAAGATTGAGTTAAATAATAAGGTGCAATTGCAACTGCTGATTGACGCCAGTGATCCTAATGCCGCAAACTATATTAATAATTATTTTTCCGCTGTAATCTTTGAGGAGACCATTGGAATCAACCATAGAAAAATTAACCTGTATAGTGTTGAACCGCGTATTCTCTATAATCCGGATATGCGCTCTGCTAATTTTTTTATTCCGGGATTGATCGCCGTAATTTTGATTTTGGTAAGCGCCTTATTAACCAGTATTGCAGTGGTTAGGGAGAAGGAAAACGGAACCATGGAACAGTTGATGGTAAGTCCGGTGCATCCCTATCAGATTATTATCGGCAAAGTATTACCTTATACTTTATTGGGTTACATAAACGGGGTTATGATTCTTGCTATGGGAAGTTTAATCTTTGATGTTCCCATTGTCGGTTCCTTGCTATTAATAAATTTTATGATGTTAATTTATGTTTTATGCGGTATGAGTTTCGGATTACTGATCTCTACAATTACCGATTCGCAGCAGATTGCTTTGATGGCAACCTTAATGATTACAATGCTGCCCACGGTATTATTAAGCGGATTTATTTTCCCCATTAAAAGTATGCCTGATTTATTTCAATATATATCCTATGTTATACCGGCTACCTATTTTTTAGAAATAATCCGCGGTATTATATTAAAGGGTAATGGTATTAGCGAACTATATCAGCAGACATTGATTCTTTCAGGGATTACTATTTTTTTACTTTCACTTAGTATTAAGAAATTTAAAACGAATTTACAGTTATAAATTATAACGGAATATTATGCAACGGCTTTTATATTTAATACAAAAAGAATTTCGGCAAATCAGACGTGTAAAAGCGTATATCGGCATCATATTTGTTATGCCCTTCGTTCAGTTATTAATTTTAGGATTTGCCATCACTATCGATGTTAAAAATCTTCCACTTGTAATTGTTGATGAAGATCATTCGTCTGCCAGCCGCAGAATGATAGAGGCTTTTAGTAAGACGGATCTTTTTGATTATAAAGGAGTTGCGCCATCCTCTAAAAATGTTGTTGAATTATTAGATGAGAATAAGGTGAGAGTCGCCATCATTATTCCCATTCATTTTGAAAGAGATTTGAAAAAAGGAAAAAAACCGCTTGTACAGGTACTTGTAGATGGAGTTGATGGTAATTCAGCCGGCATTGCCATGGCTTATGTTAATCAAACGGCTATGCTTCTGCAGAAAGATTGGTTAAAGGGTTATTCGGGAGAGCAGATGAAAGCTAAACTAATTGAAATTGTTCCCCGAATGTGGTATAATCCGAATCTTGAAAGTAAATATAATATTGTTCCGGGTATTCTTGCCGTATTAATTACAATGATAACAGCTTTCCTTACGGCTATGAATCTCGTCAGGGAAAAAGAGATTGGAACATTAGAGCAGCTAATGGTAACACCCATAAAAAGTTGGGAAATGATACTCGGTAAAATATTGCCATTTCTGGTAATTGCTATTATGCTCCTGATTGTAGGTGTCTTTGCGGCGGGAATAGTTTTTAATATTTGGGTAAAGGGTAGTTACCTTTTATTATTTGTTATGACCATTGTTTTTAGTATGTCCACACTCGGATTGGGTATTTTTGCCTCCACAATGGCCAATACACAGCAACAGGCCATGTTTATCGCCTATTTTTTTTCCATTTTTGCTTTGCTCTTATCGGGTTTTTTCATTCCCATAGAAAATATGCCTTCCTGGGTGCAAACCATTACCTATCTCAATCCATTACGTTATTTTATTGTCATAATCAGGGAAATTTATCTTAAAGGAAGTGGTTTTATCCATCTGTGGAAAGAGGCGCTGGCCATGGCTGTATTTGGCGGCGTGATGATTATTCTGGCTTCACTTCGTCTTCGTAAACGGCTGTGATAAGTTCAATTTTACGATTTATATAAATTGAAATTACATAATAATTGTGACCCTAATTCTATGTTTATTGCAATGTCAATATTTACTTTTTTTGCAGAGTAAGCGCATAGGAATAGATAATCGGATCACAATAGGACAATTCATAAACACCATTAAAATTATAGGTTCCGCTCTGATAGGGGAATCTCTCATTTATGAACATGATAATCCAAAACAATATCTTACTATAGCTTGGATCAACATTATAACATGGAAAAATATTAATGTAGTTAGTTTCAGTTACACAATCTTTACCTCTCCAGCATTCTCTACAGTCAAAAGTTCCTCCAATAGTACCATTAGGATCGTTGAATATATCTCCGAAGTCAATGTCAGGGTAAAAATAGAATCGAATAGAATCGTGAGCAGAATAAGGGCGGTATCCCGAAATCTCTACCGGATAATCTTCAGTTACTGCATGGAATTCTCCACAAAAAACCGATAAATTTTCCGTTTCTTCAGTAAGGGTTTCTACCTTAACGTCATTAATTACACCGGTACCGTTTCCTGAAACAGAATATTCATCCA
>JAUVIB010000051.1 GCA_030592985.1 Calditrichaceae bacterium
ACTGCCTTGTCTTTACTTTCTTGAGACAAGGCAGTGCCTTGTCTTTACTTTCTTGAGACAAGGCAGTGCCTTGTCTTTACTTTCTTGAGACAAGGCAGTGCCTTGTCTTTACGTCTTTGCCATTCTTAGGGTTACTGCATTTTTATGGGCCATAAGTTGTTCATTTTCGGCCATTATCTCAATGGTTTTTCCGATATTTGTAATACCATCCGCTGAAATATTTTGAAATGTTACTTTTTTCATAAAATTATCCAATGAAAGACCGCTGTAATTGCGGGCATATCCATTTGTGGGCAATGTATGATTCGTACCGGATGCGTAATCCCCTGCCGCTTCCGGAGCGTAGTTACCAAGAAATACTGAACCCGCATTTATTACCATGTCCGCTGACCGTTTTAAATCCTTAACCATAATTATCAGATGCTCCGGCGCGTATAAATTGGAAAAATCCATCATTTCGTCTAATGACTTTAGGAGGATGGCTTTACTGACGCCAATGGATACTTCAGCAATCTCTCTGCGAGGTAACACTTTAATTTGAGTATCCAATTCTTTTAAGGTATTATTTAAAAGGATATCATCATTCGTTAAAAAAACAACCTGACTATCTTTACCATGCTCTGCTTGTGAGAGCAGATCTGCAGCAATAAATGACGCATCTCCCGTTTCATCACTTAAAACAAGCACTTCGGATGGTCCGGCAGGCATATCAATCGCCGTTCCATATTTTTGGGCCATTTGTTTGGCAATCGTCACATACTGATTACCGGGTCCAAATAGTTTATATACTTTGGGGATAGATTCTGTGCCGAAAGCCATGGCCGAAACAGCCTGCGCACCACCTGCTTTAAATATATTTTCAACACCTGAAACATGAGCGGCATAAAGAATAGCCGGGTGAATTTTCCCGTTTTTATCCGGCGGCGAACATAAAACAATCTCCTTACAACCGGCAATTTTTGCCGGAATAGCCAGCATTAGAACCGTGGAGAATAAAGGTGCAGTGCCTCCCGGGATATATAAACCTACTTTTTCAATGGGAATGGATTTTCGCCAACATGTTACACCGGGCGATGTTTCAACGGGCGCCTCTACAATATTCTGATGTTTATGGAATATACTTATATTTGCAGAAGCTTCACTGATGGCCTGTTTTAAATCACTCTTTAGTAATTTTTCTGCTTCAGCGATCTCTTCAGGCGATACGCGAATATTTTTTATCGATACGCCGTCAAATTTCAATGTATACTCTTTCAGCGCTTGATCACCTTTTATATGTACGGCATCAAATATGGGTGCAACCTGTTTTTCAAGATCATCCCAATTAATAAGCGGCCTTTGTATAAGCCGTTTCCACTCTTTTTTTTCAGGATATTTTACTATTTCCATCTTAAACAATCATATTTTCTATTGGAATGATTAATATTCCTTGTGCTCCGGCATTTTTTAAATTTTCTATATTTTCCCAAAATTCCCGTTTATTAATTACGGAATGAATTGAACTCCAGCCGCTTTGAGCTAATGGCATTATAGTGGGACTTTTCATTCCCGGTAATATACTGCAAATTTCATCGATTTTATCATTTGGTGCATTTAGCAGGATATATTTATTATTACGCGCCTTTTTAACAGCATCAATCCGAAAAATCAAGCGCCGCAGGACTTCTGATTTTTCCGCATCTAAATCTGGATGGGCAACCAAAACAGCTTCGGATTTAACAACTGTCTCTACTTCCCGTAAACCATTGCTGATAAGAGCGCTGCCGGTACTTACAATATCAAAAACAGCGTCGGCCAGCCCGATGCGCGGAGCAATTTCCACAGATCCGTTAATCTGGCGGATACTGCAATCCACTTTTTTCTCACTTAAATATTTTTTGAGCACTTCCGGATAGGATGTGGCAATACTTTTTCCCTGAAGATCAGCGATCGAATCATATTTCATATCTTTGGGAATGGCAATAGAGAGGCGGCAGCGGGCAAAATCCAGCCGTTTAACAACATCCAAAGGTTTCCCTTTTTCAAGATATTCATTCTCCCCTACAATACCAATGTCAGCAACTGCGTCAGATACACATTCAGGAATATCATCATCACGTAAAAACAGAACGCGAAGAGGAAATTCTGTGGAAGTCGCCAACAATTTTGTGTTTTTCCCACCGTTAAAAGTTATTCCACAATCATTTAACAGTTTCTTGGTTTCGTCAAACAATCGTCCTGATTTTTGTATGGCAATGGTTAGCATTTTTCCACCTAATTTTGGATAAAAAAAAACCCGATTCTCGGGAACCGGGTTTTGAACATTTTATTATAAACCTAATGATGCAAAAAAATCCAATTCTCGTGTATTGCGGAGCAATGATGTGCGTTAGCGTGCATAGCTGTTCGTGTATGTGTTTTATTATACATATCTCTTAGTCTATTTCAAATTACGCTTGGCAGAAGATAAGTTTTGTTTTCGGTTTTGTCAATTATTTCTATCTATTAATTTCATTTTTACAGATATTAATTCGAGAATAATCTAAATCATTTTTGGGCAGATAATCAATAATAAATGAACTTGCCACCCGACTTTAGATAAATAGACTGATCTCCACCAAATGAATATTAACATTAAAATTTATATATGCAAATTCTCTTATTTTTTCATTATAAAAATTGACGTGTTCCATGTTTTTGGGTACATTTAGTAATGGCTTTTCAAGTTAAAGTAAAAAAGAAAATAGAGAAAGATATATATAAACTTCCCTTAATAACACAAAAGAAATTTGGAAGACTAATTTTGATTTAAGAGATAAAGGGCCACAGCTATCAAATTGACCAAATTATAGTATGTTAAGTAAAATAATTATCATTTAGGCTACTCTTGGACAGCTTGTTGGAAGCATGAAAAAAATACAATAATTATAGAGGTATATTATGTTGGCAGTCGTGAAAAAGCCCCATACTAAACAACCACTTTTTGAGATTAAAGGAGAAATTCCGCAAAGCATAATTGATTATTTCACTCATAAATATGGAAACAAATTCGAAGTAATTGAAGAGCAAGATCAATTAATAGATATTACAGAAACCGATTGGTTTAAAAATATCAATATATTGACAAGTTCAGGTGAAACTATTAAAATTTACCGGCAAAACATTGGATTAACGCAGACGGAATTAGGGAAAAAACTTGGAAATTTCACAAGACATAATATCTCTGATATGGAAAACGGCAGAAGGGGAATTAGTAAAAATATTGCGAAAAAACTTAGCCTGATTTTTGATGTTCCAGTAGAAAGATTTTTATAAAAGATAATAATATCATCGGTACTATATAATGAAGCATAACACTTTACCCATCAGCTCACCAAACGGTTTTTACTATTTTTCATTAAAAATAGCAAAGAATCTTTTTAACATAGTCTCCTGATCCGGTGAATCTGTAACACCAATTGCCCTGTCATTAATGATAGCAATGCTGATAATGCCTTTATAGGGTATCTCTCTATAATAAATGGTGTTTCCCATATAACTGATTGACTGCCATTTTTCGGCTATTTTTTTCAATAAACTTTCGCTATTCTCTTCAGCTGCAGGGATAAGCATAAAATATTGAAATTTCTCACTATCATTGCTTTTATAATGGGCGGTCAGGCAGTTTTCCAACTCATTTAATCCCTGGAATCCTGTTTTAACATAGGCATAGGAACCCTTTATCAAATTAGCCTGTGGTAAAAACTCCAATTCAATTGGATAAGAAGCATTACCGGATAGCGCGGCATCAACATCCTGCAATATATTTCTGCCCATTTCATCGGTCATTTTCCCCTCAAATATTTCAAGCTTAACATAATAACGATTCTTTAAAAGGAATCCCTGCGAGGGCGCTGCCACAACCGCCTCTGTTCCTATTTTTAGCTTTTCCTTTTGCGGAGGGCTTTCTGTCGTATAGATTCCGAAGGCATTCAAAGGCGTTCCCATATCATAGATTTCAAGCGCCAAACCGACATTTCCATTTCGCAAATCGACTGCATATAATTTCCGAAAACCATAATTCAAATATTGATCGGCAGCCCCGTTAATACGCTCCCATAAGTTAGAAGGACTATAAACGGCAACGGTATCTTCCTTTTGCCAATTATTAATCTCAGGAAATTGCAATTTTCCCGCATAAAGTTCTGTGAGAATAACAACAAAGAGCATAAAAACTCTGATTATCATTTTAAATTCCTATTAAACTAAAGTTAGTAATGAATGTGCCTTAATTAACTGAAACTGAGCATTAACCTGATAAGGACAGGCACTTAAACAAGGTGCCTCACACTCAATACAGCTATCAGCCTGCCGGTTTTCTAATTTCTTATACTTTTCCATGGCTAGTTTTTCTCTTCCCTGCATGGCATAATAATAGGAATAGCGCATAATTTTACTTACCGGGACATCATTTGGACATACTTCAAAACACTCATCGCAGCCGTGACGGCAATATTGATCTCCAAGATATTTATCATAATCTTTAAGAAATTCCACATTCCCGTATGATAGTTTTGTGCCTGATAAAGGTACTATTTTATCAACCGTATCAAATTCTATTATTGTTACCAGGGTGACATGCATATCCGGACTATTTAAAACCCATTGAACCGTAGCCTCGCGTAAATGGTCATTGGTTTTGATATTATATTTCTCAAAAAAGGGTTGATATTCTTTAATTTCATCCTGCTGACCCTTGGCCCAATTACGATACCTTTTTTCAGCATCTTCTTTTGTCCGCCCTCTTTTCATGTGTTTTTTTATTTCTTCTATTTGTGAAACAGAAGGATTATCCGCATCAAATAGGCTGACTTCTACATATCCGGGCGATATTTTCATAGCAGTGGCGCCTATATCATTTTTTTTACAGACTTTTAATATTCTTTCTCCTGCATCTTTATTTAAAAAATTATAAATAAAAAGAACCACATCAAATCGACCGTCTTCCGCTGCTTTGATCATTACTTTTTCCATACTATCATCATTTTTCCCACCTGCTCCGTGCGAAGACACACCAATAAAACGTAATTTTCCTTCTTCTTTTAATTTTTTTGTAGCCGAATGAAATCCTTTATGGTCTAAACGGGATATTTTCTTTACACTATGCATATACAAACAATCGATATAATCTGTCTGTAATCTTTCCCGTGCTTTTTCAAATCTATCCAGAATGGATTTTTCCGTTTCTTTTTCACTAATATGCAGCTTTGTCGTAAGAAATATCTTATCACGCTGCATATGCTTCATTACTTCACCGATTTTACGCTCGGATTCTCCCGAGCCATATCCTTCGGCCGTATCAAAATAATTAATCCCTTTGTCATACGCATAACGGATTACATTAGCTTCTTTCAACCCTACCGTACCGACTCCAACGTCCGAGGCCATAAATCCTGTCCGTCCAAGACGACGATAACTAATTTTATTTTTCTGCTTGTTGTCTTTTGCCTGCGTAACTCCCGTTCCCGCCAAAGCGCTTCCGCTTAATGCCAGGCTGCCAAGCTTAATAAAATTCCTCCTCGACAAGTTGCCCTTATCTGATTTGGTAATAGATACCTTACTCATATATCTCCCCCATTTATTGTTAAAAAGAATGATGAATTTTATTTTTTGTAATTGTTTTGCATTAATTTCTTAAACTATAAATTCCTTGCCGCGTAATTTACCCGCCTGAGGCGAGGCCTGTTTTAGGAATGGTTTTCCTGCTTCGAACGCAGTCAATATTATTATTTGTTAAACCCTGAAACAGGTTTCCTATATTTAATTTCTAATATAAAAATACAAAATATCTTTTATTTAGTCAAATGACTCTATTCGTATTGATAGTGTTACCTCGAAATATTGTTTAAGCTTCTCTTAATTTTACACTTGACATCATAGTACTATATTAGTATTATTACTCATGCCAAGGAAAATTAGAATTCTCATAAAAGAATTGCAAAAAGCTGGTTTTATCAATCGCGGAGGAAAAGGAAGTCACCGTAATTATTTTCATCCATCTGGCATAGTAGTAACAATATCCGGTAAATTAAATGATGATGCAAAACCATATCAAGAGAAGTTAGTTAAACAAATAATTAAGGATATAAAAGATGAGGGAACGAGATAAATATCTAAAAATAGTTGAATGGTCAGATGAAGATCGGTGCTACGTTGGATCTATTCCCGGCTGGATTGGAAAATGTTGCCATGGTGATGAAGAATTGAAAGTATATAGTCAGTTATGTACAATATTAGATGAATGGATTGAGATATACAAAAAAAAAGGACAGCGATTACCAAATCCTACTAATAGAAAATATTCTGGTAAATTTGTCCTTCGTACTGGAACGGAACTTCATCAAGCCTTGGCTATTAAGGCTTTAGATGAAGGAGAAAGTTTAAACAATTTTCTTTTAAAAAAACTAAAGCATGTAGTTTCGAGCTAACTAATATGCTTAACAGAAAACCGGCAACCTTGGCATGAATTCACATTTAGCTTAAATCCGGCTTCTGTTAGTAATGGCTCGTTATACTCTAAATAAATAAATTGATTAACAGTTGAACTCAAAAGAAGGTCTTTATGCCGTTAGTTCCACAGCACATACAATCATTAGAGCCCTATAAGGCCGGCAAATCCATTGAAGAATTACGCAGAGAGTTAAATCTTAAAAAAATTGTAAAAATGGCTTCCAACGAGAATCCCATGGGCGCCTCTCCCAAAGCGGTACAAGCCATGATCAAATCCTTAAAAGATATAAACCGCTATCCTGATCCCGCAAGTTTTAATCTACGCTCAGATTTGGCGGAACGTTTTGATATTCTGTTAAACAATGTGATCACAGCTCATGGGTCCGAAGGAATTATTTCCGTCATTATGCGTACCTTTATGCTGGATGATGAAGAAGCGCTCATGTCCGAAGGAACTTTTATCGGATTTAAAGTACTGGCACACTCCCGTGGTACAAAACTTGTTACAATCCCGCTGAAAGATTACCGTTATGATCTAAATGCCATTGCCGATGCTATAACGGATAAAACAAAAATCATCTATCTCGCCAATCCAAACAATCCTACCGGTAATATATTCACGGTTAAAGAATTTTTGGGGTTTATTAAAAAAGTACCGTCCCATGTTCTGATCATTATGGATGAGGCCTATTTTGAATTTGCCCAGGACGATCCTGTATATCCCGACTCTATGAAATATCGTTTGGATAATGTTATTACCCTGCGCACCTTTTCAAAAGCTTACGGATTGGCCGGCATACGCGTTGGTTATGGTTTTGCCCATGAAACGCTCATCAAGAATCTCCTGAAAGTAAAACTGCCGTTCGAGCCCAGCATACCGGCCCAGGCAGCTGCTATAGCAGCTTTACAAGATCAGGATTTTATCGATGACTATATACGGCTCAACACCCATTCTTTACACTCCTTTTATGACCTGTTCGACAAGCTAGGCCTTCGTTTTATTAAATCTCATGCGAATTTTGTTACCCTGATTTTTGAATCTCAACAAAGAGCCTTGAAATTAAGCGACGACTTATTAAAACAGGGTGTTATCGTACGTCCGTTAACGGCATTCGGCCTGCCTAATTGTATACGGGTCACAACCGGTTTGCAGGAGGAAAACGAGTTTTTCGTGGACGCCTTAAAGAAAGTATTGTAATGAAAACCGTGATTTCCGCTTCCCGGCGCACGGATATTCCGGCATTCTATCTTGATTGGTTCATAGACAAAATTAAAAAGGGTTATGTGGAAAATAATAACCCCTTTAACCCTACGCAGGTGAGACATGTAAGCCTCTCCCCCGATGATGTGGAATGGATTGTATTTTGGTCCCGGAATTACCGTTATTTTTTAGAAAAAAGGAACTATTTTAAAGACTTCAATCTTTTCTTTCATTTTACTATTTTACCCAAAACCGATTTAGAGAAAGCGGGAATTGCCCCTTCAACAGCTTTATTACAAATGAAACACCTATCCGATCTATACGACGCCAACCATATTATCTGGCGTTATGACCCGTTGGTTTACTGGCTGGAAAATGGTGAGAGAAAAAGCAACCATGATATAAAGAAATTTGAACGATTGTGTAAAGAAATATCTGGATTTGGTGTAAAACAATGCTATATGAGCTTTGTTCAGCCATACAAAAAAATTTTAAACCGTATACATCATAAATTCCCCCACAGGAATATCATTAACCTGCAATTACAAGACAAAATAATAGTATTAAATGAAATGTCCGCCATCTCGGCTAATTATAATATCCGGCTTTATTCATGTAGTAATAATGATCTGTTAGCAAGTACAGTAATTAAAAAAGGACATTGTATCAATGGAGTGTTGTTGAACACTCTTTCGGGAAGAAAAACTATTAGCGAGGCAAAAGCGCCATCACGTCCTGACTGCGGATGTACAAAATCCATTGATATTGGAAATTATACACAGCATCCCTGTCATTTTGGCTGTATTTATTGCTATGCTAATCCCGTTTGGGAATAAAGGATAGGAATGTTTTTCTTTTCCACATTATTTTTCATGATTATTAATCAGTTTTATTAAATCTTCATGTACTTCGTGATCTTCGTGATCTTCGTGGTAAAACTAAATTTTATCTATTAAAACCACAATAATCAAATTGCTCTGCTATTTTATATAGCATCTAATTTTTCCATGGAAGATTGAGTCCTATTTCTTTTGGGGTTTTTGGAATATAATACAATTCGAATTCCATAATACCATCTGCTCCAGGTTTGTCGTACATATAAACCGTAACGGTATAGTCATTTTCCGCTGCGGGCTGTTCCAGAATAAATTGATGCATCGGTCTGGACTCAATGTCAAGTGGTATCACTGTAACCTCTTCTTTTGGAAGCTTATCGAAAAATTTTATTTTCTGCACATGAGCACCGTCCCATCGAAGATTTTTTATTTTGTATTTATCTCCATTGACTATTAAAAGATCTCGTCCATCAACCTTTATTTCAATATACAGCAATTTTACAGCTTCGTTTTTATATTTCGAAAGTAGTTCTTTATAAAGCTCTTGCTGCTTTGTGATCGTTACTTCAAGCCGCTCCCGAGTTGGTGTTGCGCTTAATTTAGCTTCTGCCTTTGCCAGATCATCGAGTACCTCTCCTGCACTATTGATCAGTATATCTACACCAAAAAGTTTAAATCCAAAACCAGGTGTTGCCATGAAATACTTTTTTGCTTTCAATAATCTTTGATAGGATTCACTCAGTTTTTGCTTTGAAATCTCATTGGGATTTTCACGATAAGCAAAATAATCAAAAGTAGTTTTTACATATTCATTATTTGTTTGGATCAGCCATCGTGGCATATTGAGCCTGTTTTCAAGCTCCTGAGCAAGCTGCTTATCCGTAAACTGAGATTTTATTGTTTTGTACTTCTCTACCATCTCTTTAGCTGTTTCTATTCCGTGGTCAAGATCATCAAGTGTTTCGTATTCCCATGGTTTACATCGTAAATATATCTTTTGTAGAAATTCCATATGCTCGCGACCGTGATCCATCTGCGGATAACCCATCCCGGGAAATACATTAGTGTTCATGTGAATAAAACTATTGAAACGTCCATAGGAAATTGGCTCAATATGCAACCCGTATTTATAGGCGACTGGAGTCATAAGATATATCTCTGCCATAACTTCTGCTGCATCCTTACCAAAGTTGATAGCACAAAAATCCTCAGCGATTTGATTTATATCCTCATTCGGGTTCCATGATAAGCGATACAATACATAAGAATAAACACTGCTGGTGCTCCATCCCGTCATTGAATTATTAACCAGAAATCCGACACCACGTACATTGCTATCTTCTGGACTGAGAAATGACTGTAATCCCCCTTGATGATATTGGCCAGAGAATGTTGGGAAAATATTGGAACTTCCACCTTCATAATAGTTCATATTTTCAAATGAAACTAATGTCTGTTGTGGTGACTGATTGAAAGTAGGATTATATGGTTGATGCCACCAACGATCCCCTGCGGTGACTTTTGGGATTAAAAAAGTTTGTCGTCAACTCTCACATTATCATTATCAAATATCTTTCTAAATATTTCAGCAGAATAATGCTGCTCGTGTGCAACTAATCCCCAAGTAAAATGTAAATAAGTTTTATCAAATTCATCTATCACAACTTCTGATAGTTTATTTACAAACGTTTGGAATCTTTTCACATAAGGCATATCACAGTTTTCACCTTTGTGCATCAGGTCAAACCCACGATACGCATCCCAGAATCCCGAAATATCATCGTTACAAACTTCTATTCCATCCAATTTTGGTAGAGCCTTAAAAAGTTTACGATATTTATTTTGAAGTGCCTTCCAAAAATTTGGGTCGCATGATGAAAGGGTTGCATCATTTTCCTTTAGAAGAGATGGGTGATAAGTAAATTCGTTTGCAAAGCAATAATATTTCATTCCTAATGAGTGAGCGTAGTCAATCATCTCATTTGTTTTAATTCTGTTCTTAGCATTAATGCTATTTTCCGGTTCAGAATTCCATGGAATTAAATCTAAAGTAGCTGCACCTGACACCCAATTTACACTCTGTCTGAGTGCCTCGTGCATCGCTTTTTTAGATGATCCTCCACCAAGCAACCCTTGTCCCCATGCTAGATTTACACGTTTTTTCAAAGCTGGGATCCTAGTTACGTTTATATCTGGAATAGTCTTGTAAACACGCATCCTATCCCACAACCAGTATAGTCCATAAACATTTCCAATCATGGAGCCACCAGCAACAACAATTACTTTGCCATCTTCGGTTTTACTTGTGATGATTTCGTAACCCTGTTCATCATCAACACCTTTTAGTGAAATTATAGCGGTGTTTTGCAATTCTTCAGTTGCCTTATTCAAAGATTGATTACCAAGAATAATAGCATTATCTTTGATGATTTCCCGATCATTAGTCACATTAAATGTAATCCCAATTTCTTTCCCAATTGTTTGAAGATCACTGATTGCTACTTTAACAGCCTCTTCCTCATATAGTTGTGCCGGAACAATGAGCTGCCAATTCATAGGCTTCTGAGCAAACAAAGGATTACTAAGCACTGTTACCAAAACCAATGATAAAATCACTAACATCCATATAGTTTTTATTTTATTTTTCACAATTCCTTCTTTTAATATTCTTAAAATATTTAATCCTCATTAAATTCCATTATTTTCAATTTCTCATTAGGATCTACAATGCGCATAAATAATCCCCAACTAGCACCTAAATTTTCAACTTTTGCCAGAACTTTATTTACACCTTTTTTTAGATGCACTTGCATAATTTCCTGATCAGAAATCGCACCTCTTGCTGTGTGTAAATTATAAATCACTTTTCCGTTTAACCAAACTTTGGCACCATCGTTACTACCCAGCGTTAAAGTTATATCACGTTCATCTGGACTTATGATCTCAGCATAAGCATAAGCTATGGCAACCAACTCAGAATTATCCTCGGAGCAAATAGATGCTAAATTCACATAACCATTTATAGCAGTTTTATTTGATTTCCACGTTACTGTTTTGTCCATTCCACTGTACGATTTTGTGAAGTCAATTTCTTCTTCTGGCGGATAAATTCCGTCAAGCCCCTCACCGAAAGGGAAAGGTCCAATTATCTTCCAGTCGCGAATTAATCCTTTTTTCATATTATGTGCCATCCACCAATCGTGAAGACGTCCGGGATTATTAAGTGCTTCTATATTATCCATTCCACGCGAATGACCTTTTAGTTTGAAAATTTCCAAAGCATTTTCCCGAAGAATTTTCTTAGCTATATGTATTGCTTCGTTCTCACTCATATAACCGCTGCGTACCTTTTCAATTAGCACTTTACTCACAATCCTTCGGGCAAATACAGAATGAGCATAAGCCAACTCCACATCGTTGTAATCGCCGCCAAAGGCCATAATCTTATTGGCCGGAACTGTTTCTAAAAACTCATCAAGATAGCGGATACTATAAGCGGGAGAAATGACGGGCGTCCAACACATATCAATGAATACATTGGAATACATCTTTGCTAAAACGGAAAGCTCCCCTCCGTAGGGATAGCTGCTGTGAAAAATAATAAATTTAACTTTCGGATATTTCATGAAAAGGTTGATAAGAAGGGTCGGTTTGGAATTTGTGATATAGTCGCCCACAAGCCCGGTGTGAAACTGCACGGGCAATTGAAATTCATTGGCTAAACTCAGAACGCGATGCATCATATAATCCTGTATAGCTTTTATCTCTTCATCAGTCGTCTGCTGGCCATCTGCAAGTTTTTTAAACACTGCTTCAGCTTTCTTCTTTGGTGTATCGTTATATTTTATTATTCGATCATACGCCAGCCCCGACTTAACGCCGATCATTTTATAATCCAGCCCTTCTTGAAAGGCTTTTCGAAGTGCCATTACATAATCATCCAAAGATTGCACTTTAACTTTATACTTTTCTCCAAGACTTTTAATTTTGTCCATAGAAAGAACATAGATAAAATTATCAAAGCGCTCAACATGACGATAAAAATCGCGGTCAAAATGTTGGTGACCGACGTCTAAAATGGAAAGTTCAATCTTACCCTTCTCTTTTAATATCTTCCTGTATAGACCGGGTTTATTTGCCTCACTTATTTTCTGAGACAACAGTGAGTATGTACTATCGTTAATATCATCAATACCGTATATATCCCAGGCTGCAAAGAGACTCGCCCTTTGATAAGCGGTATTGCGCGTCGCCTCGAGAATGGGTTTGAACGATTCCCAGCGCTCTTTGATAGGAAAGGTGTAAGAAAATAGTCCATTCAACAGAGATGGGGAAAACCCGGCAGAAATTATATCTCCCATAAAATAATAGTTGCTGAAAAGATAGGTAAAATCGATTCTGTCAGCTTTTTTCAGACGTTCCTTCTCCAAGATCAAATGTTCATGTGTATCAATGATCCAGAGATTATTTACATATTCTTCTATACGTTTATCAAAGCCTTCCTTTGGAAAACCAGTAGTTTGAATTTGTGCATGAATAGCCATTACCAAAATAAA
>JAUVIB010000191.1 GCA_030592985.1 Calditrichaceae bacterium
ATATGGCCGGCAATGTTTGGCAGTGGTGTGGCGATGATTATCCTGATTTGCACTATCGTTATTTGCGTGGCGGCAGTCGTACTAATTACGAATATAACTTATTTGTATGGGCGCGTAACAGCGCCGGACCTGACTTTTACAGCATGTATTTCGGATTTCGTTGTGCCCGTGACGTTGCTGAAGAGATATCCGAATCGGAAAATTAGGAAAATAATGAAAAGTAACAGGTTTAATCAATCCTTCTCCGAATAAAAGGAGAAGGATTTTTTATTGTTGGGAATAATTTATTCAATTTTCTCAGTTATTAATCCATAAATGACTTTAGGAAGCAAAGAATGTTTAATCTCTTTAAAGTAAAATTTAAACTCTATTGGCCTTTAATTAAAAGTCTGCAAACGGGGCTTCTTCTATTAACAGGAATAACCGGTTTTGTAACAGCACGCTGTCCGATTTTTAATTTATATATTATAGCCGGTCTACTCGGCAGCCTGTTTCTATCTGTAGGCGGAAGTACAATATTGAATATGGTTTATGACAGGGATATCGATAGAAAGATGAATAGAACCAGGAATCGTCCTTTAGCCACAGGTGAAATTTCTACAAAAGAAGCGTTGACTCTTGGATTAGTTTTATCTTTTTTGGGTATCTTTTGGGCTTTTTCACTTTCCACCCTTTTTGGATGGGTTGTTTTAGCCGGTCTATTTATGGATGTAGCTATTTATACAATATGGCTTAAACGAAAAACCGCTTGGTCTATTGTTTGGGGTGGAATATCAGGCGGAATGCCGATTCTTGCAGGACGGGCTCTTGGGACTGGGGAGATTGACCTAATCGGTGTTTTATTGACTGTTTCGATTTTATTATGGATTCCTACTCATATTCTTACTTTTAGTATGAAGTATTTTGATGATTATTCCAAGGCAAAAATTCCCACATTCCCTTCGACTTACGGCAACCACAAAACCAGGATCATTATTGCACTTTCCAGTTTCGGAGCGGCGCTTTCCATTGGTTTAGGTTCTATTGCATTGGGTCTGTCGTGGGGTTACATTCGTTTACTTATTGTCTTAACCATCGGCATTATCGGCCTCTCTTTTATGAGTATTTATAAACCTTCAGAGCGTCTTAATTTTGGATTATTTAAATATGCGTCAATATACATGCTGGGTTCAATGCTGATAATAGTATTTGGAATACTTTAATGGTTCCGCACCAATGCATTGAATTTTGTTTTTACTCTCTGCTATAGTATCTGCTTGCGGATTGGTTAACTTCAGCCAATGTTTTATTAAGTTGCTTAAGCGCCTAATAAAAATTTATGGATGTTAAAGCGATTAAACAATTTGTAGCTATGGATGAAGCATTAATAAAAAATCGTAGTTTCATCTATAAAAACCTATTTTTCACACTAAGTATTTTAATATCTTACCGAAATAGAAATAACTGTATATTTTTTTGAATAATATCAATTCTTTTACTATCTTAGCAAAATATAAATTACAGATTATATTAGTTTTCGCAATGGATTTTTTACGATAGAAATTGTTTTGTATTTGGATACTTATGGAACATGTAAAGATTAATGAAGAATGCGTGGAAGGAGTAGTTGCCGAAGTTATCCGCGATTCGTTTAAAGTGTCAATGATAACAGATGATGGTTGTAAATCATGTGGTATGAATAATCTATGTAATCAGAAAATTATTACCTTAAATCGCCAAGACGGTCCTGCAGACCTAAAAGCAGGCCAGAGAATAAAATTTGAGTACGATAAAGTTATACAAACATCTTTCCTTTTATACATTATACCGATCCTTTTTTTTATTGCCGGTATTTTAATTACAAAAAATTTGTTTCACATTTCAAATGAACCGGTTCAGTTTTTAAGTGCCTTTGCTGCAACCGGAATTGCTTTTATTATTATTCATTTTATTGATAATAGAGCTTCAAAAAACAAGTATCATATTAACATAAAGGTAATTAACTAAGATGAAATTCTATCTCGATGGGGGAGTGAATGTTTGAAATACTATTACCCGGTCTGATTTTGGGTGGATTCGCCTTAATCTCATCGACGGGATTGTTTTTTGCATCCAAAAAATTCTACGTGGAAGAAGATCCGCGTATTGAAAAAGTGGTGGATATGCTGCCGGGCGCCAATTGCGGCGCTTGTGGATTTGCCGGATGTCAGGCTTATGCAGAAAATGCCATTCACAAAATGAGCCTTGAAACAACCTGTCCTGTTGCAACAGAAGAAGAGATGTTCCAAATTAGCGAATTTATGGGAGTTGATAGTGGCAGCGGTATAAAAATGGTTTCTTCCCTGATGTGTAACGGAACGGACGCCAATACACAACATATTGCCGAATATCATGGAATCGAAGATTGCTGGGCATATACATTGATAGCAGACGCTAATAAAGCCTGTGCTTTCGCCTGTCTTGGTTTGGGGAGTTGCGTAACAGTCTGTCCTTTTGACGCGATGAAAATTGAAAACAGTATTGTCATTATTGATGAGGAAAAATGTACGGGTTGTACTTTATGTATCGATAGCTGCCCGAAATATATTCTTCACATGCGTCCGGCCGGGAAGACGGTTACCGTAACCTGTTTTAATACTGATAACGGGGCAATGGCTAAAAAGGCTTGTAATGTTGCCTGTATTGGTTGTATGAAATGTGAAAAAGTATGTGAAGATGATGCTATTCATGTCAATGATTTTCTGGCAAAAATAGATTATGATAAATGTACATTATGTGAAAAATGTGTGGATGTTTGTCCTACGGATGCAATTCAAGTGATGGGAGGACGGGTACATGTCGCTGCTGAAAACGTTTAACCGTGGTGGTATTCATCCGCCGGAGGAGAAACATTCTGCCAATGAACCGATTACTTATGGTACAATACCGGTTCAATTAATGATTCCTGTAAACCAGCATATTGGGAAACCTACGGAAGTTGTAGCCGAACGTCGGGCTGCAGTTAAGCGGGGAGAAATACTGGCTAAATCGACGGGATTTGTTTCTTCTAACGTGCATTCACCTGTTGATGGTGTTGTGCAAAAGATTGTAAAATTTCCTCTTCTTGGAGGGCAGATTTCCGATTGTGTTGTGATTAAACCAGCCAATATCGGCGAAAACTTTAAAGATATTATTGATGCAGATACTTTAAATGAAGTCAATATTGAGGGATTTAGCAAAGACGAAATAAAAAGCAAAATCGATGAAGCCGGTATTGTTGGGATGGGAGGCGCCGGATTTCCTACCCATGTAAAATTATCACCTCCGGCAGAAAAGCCAATTGACCAACTAATTATCAATGGCGCAGAGTGCGAACCCTATATCACTTCTGATCACCGTCTCATGCTCCAAAAAAGTGATGAAATGGTAAAGGGAATTAGAATATTGCAAAAACTGTTTGATGATATTCCGGTAACAATCGGTATTGAAAATAATAAACCGGATGCTGTTAAATCGATGACAGAAGCAACAGCGCCCTATAAAAATATCACTGTTCAGGCCTTGCAGGTAAAATATCCTCAAGGCGGTGAAAAACAGTTAATTGAGTCTATTACAGGTCGGGAAGTGCCTTCAAAGGGCTTGCCAATGGATGTTGGCGTGGTTGTTCAGAATGTGGCAACTGTTGTTGCCGTTTATGACGCCTTTTATTATAAACGACCATTAACTGAACGGGTTACTACGATTTCCGGCAATTTGGTGGATAAATTGGTTAATATTGTTTATCCAATGGGTACACCCGTTTCACATCTTTTTGAACCGCATGGGATTGACCGTGAAAAAATACGGCTGTTACTCGGTGGTGGCCCGATGATGGGCAGAACGGCGTTTTCTTTGGAAAGCCCCATTGGTAAAACTACCTCAGCGCTGCTCTTTTTTGATGATTCAGCGTATGAAGCACGTGAGGAAAACCCCTGTATCCGTTGTGGTAATTGTATTGATGTTTGTCCAATGGGCCTACCGGTGGCTCAATTAACCGAGATTATTCAGGCGAATAATATCAGTACAAGCTCAAAAGAGGATATTTTAGATTGTATCGAATGCGGGAGTTGTTCCTACGTTTGTCCTGCCGACAGAAGATTAGTTGAATGGATTCGAATTGGCAAAAATATAATAAGAAGAGAGAAGTAAAGTGGAAAATAAACATTTGCTTATTCTTGATTCGTCACCTCACGGAAGGCTAACGGATTCAACAAAAAAAATAATGTATACTGTAACATTGTCGCTTATCCCTGCTCTTGCAGTTGCTTACTGGTTCTTTGGATGGAGCGTTATCAGGACGGTAGTACTGACATCCATTTTTACAGTTGGCATAGAATGGTTAATCGCCAAGGTATTTGATGATAAAATTGATGCCTTTGACGGCAGCGCCCTACTGACCGGTGTCCTTTTAGCAATGAACCTACCATCGAACTCTCCCTGGTGGATGCTTTTTATCGGTGCCTTAGTGGCGGTTGTTTTAGGAAAGCAGGTATTTGGCGGTTTAGGACAGAATATCTTTAATCCGGCATTGGTAGCAAGAGTATTTTTATTAATATCCTTCCCTGTGGCAATGACATCCTGGCCTAAACCGGGTGCGCTCTCAGATGCGGTTACCGGGGCAACGCCATTGGGTATGTTAAAAACAGAGGGTATTGGCGCTATTGCTAAGATGGATGTCATGAATCTTGCTATGGGTAATATGGGAGGATCTCTCGGTGAGATAAGCGCTTTGGCTTTACTGCTTGGAGGTATTTATCTGTTTATAAAAAAATATATAACATGGGAAATTCCGGTGTTGTTTATTGGAACCGTATTTGTAATGACAGGAATTTTCTGGTTAGCGGATCCTGCTAAATTTGCCAATCCTGCTTTTCATCTGTTTACTGGTGGGTTGATTCTTGGCGCTCTATATATGGCAACGGATATGGTTACTTCCCCTTTATCATTTAAAGGTAAATTAATATTCGGCTTCGGCTGTGGATTTTTTACGGTTATTATTCGCCTATTCGGTAGTTATCCTGAAGGTGTTTCCTTTGCCATTTTACTTATGAATGCCGTTGTTCCATTATTAGACCGATATTTCCCTGATAAAAAATTTGGAGTAGTAAAAAATGGCTAAAGATGAATCAGCAATAAAAGTTGTGCTTGTTTTGGTTATCATTGCAGCATTTTCAGCGATGCTGCTGGCCTATGTTAATCAGGTAACCCGCGGGCCTATAGAAGAAAATAAAAGACTTGAAGTAATAAGAGCAATAGAGATTGTTTTAAAAGGCTTGCCGGTATACACTGTTCCGGATGAAGCAAAATTGATGGAAATTGATAACTCTCCGATCAAATACTATCCGGCAACGGCTGAGGATGGAACAGTGGTCGGTAACGCAATTATCGCCATGGCTCCGAATGGATTTACTGGAGAGTTTCCGGTTATGATCGGTTTGGATAATACGGGAAAAATAATAGATACGTATGTTCTGGAACATAAAGAAACCCCGGGATTGGGAGACAAGATGACCCATGAGAAATTTAAAGGACAGTACAGGGGTAAAGATATAACGGGAACAAATTGGAAAGTTAAAAAAGATGGCGGCGATTTTGACGCTATCACAGCGGCAACAATTACTTCGCGGGCATTTACAGACGGTGTGTTACGCGCACTAGAAGCGAATAAAGCGCTGATGGAGGAAAATCAATAATGAAGCTCTTGGATAAAACAAAAAAAGCATTTTTTAGTGAAAACCCCGTAACGGCATTGCTTTTAGGGTTGTGTCCTACGCTAGCGGTAACATCTTCTGCCGAAAACGGGATTGGTATGGGATTAAGTACTACATTTGTTTTGATCGGCTCCAATGTTGTGATATCGCTTTTGAAAAATATTATTCCGTCCAAAGTTCGTATCCCCGCATTTATCGTTGTTATTGCAACTTTTGTAACCATTGTGGATATGGGTTTGCAAGCTACTATGTATGATTTGCATAAAACATTGGGATTGTTTATTCCGTTGATTGTTGTAAACTGTATAATTCTGGGACGCGCAGAAGCGTTTGCCTCAAAAAACTCAGTTATGGATTCATTTTGGGATGGACTTTTAATGGGACTTAGTTTTACTTTTACGTTGTTTATTCTTGGAGCAATTCGTGAAGTATTAGGTTCCGGAGCCATATTGGGATATAAGTTCATAGCAGACACAACTCCGACAATATTACTTTTCGTATTAGCGCCCGGTGCTTTTATTACATTGGGTTTCATGTTAGTCGGAATGAATAAGATCAGCAAAGCACTGCAGGGAGGTAAATAATAATGGCTGAAATGGCATTAATGATTGTTGGTGCAATATTTGTTAATAATGTGGTATTTACAAAATTTCTTGGTATTTGTCCTTACCTTGGTGTTTCAAAAAAGATTGATAC
>JAUVIB010000412.1 GCA_030592985.1 Calditrichaceae bacterium
GAAGCTGAATTAAATGGAATCCCCATTTTGTTTGTACAATATCTGAAATTTCATTTCCTTTTAAATCCAGTATTGCCGAGCCAAATTCTTGATCAAAATCGCCCAAACGAATCCAACCCAGATCACCTCCATTTTTAGCTAAAACTGTATCACTAAAAGCTTCTCTACTCAGATCTGAAAAGCTTTTACCGCTTTTTAGTTTTTTCTGATATCCAACTATTTCATCTTTTGATTTTGTAAAAATATGGCGTACATGCACCGTCATATTTTTATTTATGTATGCATGTTTCAGCTCGTCGTCACTGATTTCAACTTTGTTTTGTACTTCCTGGCGAAACAGCTCGCGCAGCATCGCTTGTCTTAGCTCCCAGTTTACAGCCCGGATGAACATTAAATCGGAAGTTAATTTATCGTCTTCGGCCTTTTTCAGAACAAGAATCTGGTTAATATATAAAATTATCTCATCATTTAAGGCGGGTAAGCCGCTAGAATCTAAACCAAAATTAGGATCCAGATTATAAAACAGACGGAAATCTTCTTGTGTTATTACACGGTTGTTCACAATAGCTATCACATTTTTCTTAGATTGTACTTTTTCCCCACAGTTTAGGAATAACAAAAGTATGAAAAGAATGATATATATTTGGTATATTTTCATTTTGCACCATATAGTTAATAATTACACATATATTAGAAGACATCTTACCGATAAACAGTATTTCATCATAATTTATTTTGTTATCGTAGACCAACTTCGTCACCTTAAGAAAAGCCGGAATTCTTAATGACTCGATATAAATGTCAGAGCAAATGTGCCAAATATCGTAAGTTAGCACCTATTCACCAAGACGGGATAAATCGAAGAACGGAATAATTTTAGTCTCTTTTTCCGCACTTTAACGCAAAAAATGACGAGTATGGATATTACTCTTTAAGACAATAATAAAATTTCTTTAGATTATAACCGAAAACTCAGATTTAACAACTGATAAGCCCAATAATTTTTTAAAACAATACGAACATAATTTCGTGTTTCATTAAATTCTATATTTTCAATGTAAATCTCCGGATTATCCGAATCTTTTAATTTCAACCATTTTTTTGCACGGTGAGGTCCGGCATTATAAGCAGACAATACGAGTTCAAAGCGATTATCAAATTGTTTCAGTAGTCGTTTTAAATAATAAGTTCCCAGTTTGATGTTAAAATCGGCTTCTAATAATTGCAGTGGATCCGTAAAGTTTTCATTGAGCGCTGCGGATAACTCATTTGCAGTTGGTGGAATGATCTGCATAAGTCCATAAGCATTTGCAAAAGAATGGGCTTGCACATCAAATACACTTTCTTGTTTTATCACGGATAAGACTAATTCTTTTGAAACATTATGCTGTATCGTATATTTTTCAATGATTTTATCATAATAATAGGGAAAACGCTCTTTTAATATGAAATATTTGTCAGAGTATTTTACCTCATTATAAAATTTCTTATTGATATAATCGTATATTTTATAGGCTTTATTATAAGCGCCAATTTTTTTATACATTTCCGCAATATTAATCCATTCTGTTAAAGATTTTGAATGAAGTTTTATATTATCCAAAACACAATTTGCATAAACTAAACCTAATAGGTCACGAACTATAAAAAATTTCTCAAAATTATTTACAAGATCAATCAAAAAACCGCTATTATTTTCTAATTGCAAATTACCATTTAAATTGCTAGTCAGTTTTGAGATAATATCTTCCATATTCCGATCTTTTAAAAAGCTTTTCATTGTATAATAATTCATCCATGGGTCATCGGCCAGCTCTGTACGAATTGATCTTGCACTATTTGTATCTCCAAGTTTATCTTTACAAAGCGACTGCCAATATTGTGCCCGCGTAATATGTATATCTGCCCATCTTTTTCCTTTAATAAGGTTAAAAACAGAATCTGCTTTTCTATAATTTTGCATTCGAAAATAATTCAAACCAATCCGAAACTTAGCTTCCCTGGCGATGGATATCCGCGGCCACCTTCGGGCAACCTCTTCATATAAACGATTAGCGGCAATTAAATCATTCAATTCCTCATAAATCCAAGCCGATTTCCAAACTGCCTGCGGTGCAATTCGCCTTGTAGGATAACGGTGAGCATAGTCCAGATAAGCATCTATGGATTCTTTCTTTTTGTTAATCCGAATATAAATCCGTGCCAGATACAATCGTATATGCGGTTCCAGTTTTTTATTCTGCAGATTTTTTAGCAAATTAGTAAAACCGTATAATGCTGTACGGTATTTGCCCCGGGCATAATAAATCTTGATTATATAATAGCGTGCTTTTTCAATTTTTAATTTATCTTTTTCTTTTTTAATATAATTTTCTAATAAGTGCTGGAGTTCATTATACTTGCGGTTTGATAGATAAACATCCACAACATTAAAAAAACGTTCATAAAAATAATCAGGATATTTATCTTTTATCAGAAGAGTTAAATTATAGGTTTCAGGATACCCTGAAAATTTTTTTATTATTTGATAATACTCTTCAAAAGCCTTTTTCTTATTACCTGATTTACAAATAGAAATTGCCGCCTGAATGCGCAGATAAGCCCGTTTGCTTTTATCAAAATTTCTTCTTTTCGCCTTAAGATAATAGCTCCTGGCTTCAAGATATCGTTTTTTAATAAAAAAATAATCGGCCATGGGAATGAGCAGCGAATCATTTAAACTGTTTTTTTTATATTTTTGCAAATATTTTTTACTTTCTACTACGGCAGCATTTTTATCCGTTTTCCATAAAGATTTTATATATAAAAATTGTGAGAAATCGGGTATTATCAGCTCTTTTTCATATAAGGATTTAAATATTGCGGCACTTTTTTGATAATCCTTTGTATTATAAAGCGAATAAGCAATTTTGAATTGTAATTCAGGTGTATTGTTAAAATTGGATTTAGAAATGGCAACTTTATAGTAGTGCAATGCAGAAGTATAATCGGCAATCCCATAAAAACTATCTGCCAGCGCAATATCATTCCCTGCAGTCACATCCCCAAATCCGTGGTCGTTTGCCGATGCTTCAAAACATAATATAAAAATTATACATAGAATAAAACGGTTAAGCATTTTTTTCTTCCTGTTTCTGGATTAATAATAATTAGCAGCGCTTAGATGCAGAACATTTCTTTTTATCTATGATTCAGTTGTACATTCATTTAACATTGAAGAAGTAGTACACAAATATTGGGAATTTAAGATATTTTTTTCATAAATTGCTTAATTTTATTCCGTCACCGCGTGTCTACCTACCTAAGGTATGTAAGAGTGTATTGGACCATCGAATAGCTATGGAAAATTGAATCTAAGACAGTCTAACGCAATGAAATGTTCATTATGAAATTATGGAAACAAACGCCCAATTTATTTACTTAACTTACAATCATATCTCAATATATTTGATCAGGTCTTCTCTGTCACTTAAGTGAACAATCCAACCCTTATAAACCATCTCCTCAATCATCGCTTTAACATATTTAAGACTGAATCCGAATTTATAGGAAAAATGCCAGATGTCTATGGAAGCCTGACTTATCTCAGACA
>JAUVIB010000187.1 GCA_030592985.1 Calditrichaceae bacterium
AGTTTACCAAGGCTTCCTATGGGTTTTGTAAGTGAATTTAAATGATTTTGAATATCTTCGTTTAATTCATTGTTAAGCGATTTAATTGAATTAAGTTTTTTTACATATTTATTCATTTTTAACCTTTTATTTTAATTGATAGTCCACTTACCATTAGTATTGCTTCGGCAGCGATTTTTGCAATTTTCTGATTTACAAATCCCGCGAGATCTCTATAATGCCTTGCAAGTTTGTTATCCGGAACTATTCCCGAGCCAACTTCATTGGTTACAATAATGATATCACATTTTATCCTTTTTAACTTTTCATAAACCTTATCGATTTCTTCAAATTTAGTCTGCGTTTCGCCGTGTTTAAATAACAGATTTCCCAGCCAAACAGAGATACAATCAATTACAATAACATCAACATCCGTTTCTATCCCGGAGATGCTTTCCGCTAAATTATACGGCTCCTCGATAGTGATAAATCTATTTCTGCGTTCGGATTTGTGCGCTTTGATGCGGCTTTTCATTTCATCGTCAAATGGAATTGCCGTAGCGATAAAACAGCGTTTATCATATTCCATAGCCATATTAAGCGCATAAGAACTTTTACCGCTGCGAGAGCCTCCGGTTACTAATACAATTTTGTTCAATTTATATATCCTTCCAATACTTTTTTAGAATTTAAAAAATCAGATTCATTAAATACTTCAATCGTTAAAATTCTATCTTGCTTTTTATTAACAGAAAGAGTATTTATTAACAAATCCAGTTTGTCCTTGTCAAAATATCTGATATCTTTATGGTCTTTTCCGTCAACGATTCCGTGTAAATGCACTACTTTTGTTTTATTTATATATTTTAACAAATGCTCTTCAAAGGAGTAATTATATAGTTGCAGATGTCCAACATCCAAACAGACGGAGAGATTGAATTTGTAAATTAATTCATCTAAATAATGGAATGGATAACTTAAAGTCTCCACACAAATGAGCTTGGAATCTATCCCGCAGTTTGTCATTTCCTTTAATGATTTATAAAGTAAAGGCAGCCAGTCCATGATTGTCTCAGCTGTACTTTCACCCATAATATCCGGATTTCCGGTAAGATGTAAAATATAAGCTGTTGGATTTACTTCTTGCATTAAATCAATCACTCTTAAACATTTTTGTACAGAATTTTTTCTTAAAGATTCATCCGTGGCGCCAAGAGCAATATCAATGGGTAAATGTATATTATATGTTAAATTAAATTTTTTCGCAAGAGAATTCATCTCCTGGATTATTGTATCGTTCGGTAAGTTGGAAATTTCATCCGATTCAAAAAGTAGGATTTCTATATCGTCAACAAGTTGAGATAGATATTTTATATTTGGAATAATATCATCAGGAATAATATATGATGATGTTCCAATGCGAAAAGGGAATTTATTTTTAATGCTCATAATTCTGCCATATAGATTTTTTCCGGTATTTAAACGAAATTGTTATCTTAAAAACCTGGGGCCTCCTTTTACAATATTATAAATTTCTAATTTTGGTTTATGGTTAAATAGATTTTCCACTTTTTCAGCAATATAATTTGTTTTATCAGGTTGAGTTAAAATTCCGATTAATGAGCCGCTATGAGCGATGCAAATACCTGCAGCGTCAACTTTATGAGTAAAGTTAATGATTTTATATAACTGAGGTTTGTATAATCTTTTCTGATTCGCTAAAGCGCTCAATGTAGAAGCCCTTCCAATCTTATTTACATCAACACTATTGAAACCATCAAATAAAAGTTCAAATACGGAATTCAACTTATTTGGATTTTCTTGAGAAAGAGATGCTTGGTTAAATTTAACAGTATTAACTGTTCCTCCAAAATCTAATACAATAGTAGATAGTGAAGGGACGTCTCCAAGCTGCTTTACAAAATTTTTAT
The DNA here is from genome assembly GCA_030592985.1 of Calditrichaceae bacterium. Classification (GTDB taxonomy): domain Bacteria; phylum Calditrichota; class Calditrichia; order Calditrichales; family Calditrichaceae; genus JAUVIB01. Next base: position 1,911 of record JAUVIB010000187.1, read on the forward strand.
TTCTATAACTCTGAAGCGTTAATTGCCTCCACAAAATACTATCGGTCGGTTCAATAGAAATGGCTATTTTTAAAACATCTTTTTCACTTATCTTTCTATTTATGGATTTTGCTAAGCCATATATGGAGGCAAATATATCAGCAGAGCTGCTGGCGTATCCTTTTTCTTCCGGCAAAGATTTTATCCTGATTATTCTAACATCTATGTTTTCTTTATTAAAAAATTCTAAAGTTTTTTTAATAGCTTTTTTAGTTTTTTTCATTTTATTTGGGATAATAATTTTCCCATTACCTGAAGTTACAACAATTTCCAATATAGACATTTTATCTATTGTACAAGATACTAAGCAATTTAAATTATTAAAAATACCCTGCACTAATTCGCCGCAGGAACCGGGGAAAGATACTTTTATATTAACCAATACAAACCTTCTATTTATTTTTCAATTCCAATGCGGGCAGTAATACCTTTTTGATAATAGTGTTTAATCTCTTTCATCTCCGTAACTAAATCAGCTTTTTCTATTATTTGTTTCGATGCATAACGCCCTGTAATAATGAGTTCCAGGTTTTTTGCTTTATTATCCATTAAACTTATTAATGCTTGCTCCTCAATAAGATTATAAAAAACAGCAATCGTAATTTCATCAAGAATAATAACGTCATAATTTTCTGATTTAATTATCTGTTCAATTTCATCAAATCCTCGTTGAGCAAATTCAATATCTTCCTGAGTGGGATTTTTTTTAATAAAACAATTTCTTCCATATTGTTTTAGCGTAATAAAATCATCTAATCTTTTAATTGAAGTTAATTCACTATATTTCATTCCCTTTACAAATTGAGCAATATAAACTTTTAGACCTGCACCGGCAGCCCGCACCGCTAATCCAATAGCAGCAGTAGTTTTTCCCTTCCCATTACCGGTATAAACTTGTATATATCCTTCCATTTAACCTCCATATTTCATAGTATAAAAATTCCTCTATTTTTTGGCAGGCAGGCATATAGCGGTTATTCATTTAAATACTTTAAATTGTCGTATTGTTGTTTGAATTAGTTATTAAAAGCCAAATGAAAAATGGGCCGCCGAGTAAAGCCGTTATTACTCCAACCGGTATTTCAGCCGGTGCAATTAATATTCTTGAAAGTGTGTCACACAAAACAAGAAAAGAGCCGCCAAAAATAATATTTAAGACAACAAGATAGCGATGATCCTGTCCAATGATTAAACGTGAAATATGGGGTATCATCATTCCCACAAAGCCGATGGGACCAACAACAGAAATTATCCCACCCACCATTAAAGATGTAGCGATAAATAATATGGTTTTTATTCTGTTTACATTTACACCTCTACTTATTGCTAAATCTTCACCAAGAGTTAATAAATTTAGCTCCGTTGATAGCAGTACAATTATTAAAGTTCCCACTAAAATAAATGGTAAAATATTATAAATGTCGGTATAACCAATAACTTCAAATCCACCCATTAACCAACGCATTATTCTGAACGAATGCGTAAAGTCACTCATAAATTGAATAAACAAAATAAAGCTTGAAAAGAAAAAGTTTATGGCAACACCCGCTAATAACATTGTTCCCACAGAAAAACCTTTTTTAATTTTTGATAAAAGATAAACAATGGTAATAGTAATTAATGCGCCTATAAATGCAAAAATTGTTTGTCCGGTAATCCCGGCGAGAGAAAAGATGATTCCCATTTTAACATAAAGAGCAGCCCCGAAAGCCGCACCGCTTGAAACGCCCAAAGTAAAAGGAGTCGCCAGCGAATTGCGGAACATTGCCTGAAAAGTCATGCCGCCTATAGAAAGAGCTAAGCCGACGATAAAAGCAATAAGAACACGGGGAACTCTTATTCTCCAAAAAATATCAGATTTTATACTTGAATCGCCAAAATGTAGTATTGTATCAAATGGTATTGTTTCCATTCCAATAAACGGAGTTAAAATAACTGTTAATCCGGCAAGAATAGAGAAAAAAAGTAGGACCAATTTTTTATTTTTTATCATCACAACACCTCAGGGAGAATAATTGATTTATTGCAGGTGGGATGTTTAATAAATGTAAATTTTTTATCATAAGCATCTTGCAAAATATTGTTTTCCGTGATTTTATCAGAATCGCCACAATAAACTATTTCCCCATTTTTTAACAAAGCAATTTTATCACTATATAATATAGCACTGTTGATATTATGAGTTACGGTAACAATAGTTTTGTTTGTCTTTTGATGAATTGTTTTTAAAATCTCATAAATATCATTTTCGTGTTTAGGATCAAGAAATGTTGCCGGCTCATCCAATAATATTACCTTGCCACCCTGAGCAAGTGCCGCTGCAATAAATACCATCTGTTTTTCACCACCACTAAGCGTATTAAGCGATCTATCTGCAAATTGAGTTGTCTTTGTAAGATTTAAGGCATCTCTTACCGCATCTCTATCCTTGGTTGTGATTGATGTGAATCTGCTAAGATGTGGATAGCGTGCCAGCATTACAAATTCTCTGCTTGTAAAAGAAAAAGATTGTTCATTAACTTGCGGTACATAACTTATTTGAGCAGCTAATTTCTTTTGAGTCACTTTTTCAATTGGTACGTTTTTAAAATATATTTTATCATCCGCTGTTTTATTAATTTTTATAAGGCACTTAATTAAGGTGGTTTTCCCGCTGCCGTTAGGACCAATAATAGATAAATAATCCCCTTCATAGATTTTAAGAGAGAGGGAGTGCAGAATTTCTTTCTTTAAAACTGAGTATGATAAATTTCTTATGTCGAAAAGAATATTATTCATTAAAATTTCCAGTCAATTTCCGGATGAAAAGCTTTTGCCAAATCTTTTAAAAGTAAAATGAATCTTGGACCGGGAATAACTATATAATCAGAATCTAAAATTATTACTCTGTCATTTTTAACTGCATCAATATTGCCGGTGCTTTCCCATTCTTTTAGAATCATCTCTTTTGTTAAACCGGAAGTTTTAAGATTTGCTACAAGGTCAATAATTATTTGCGGATTAAGATGGATTATTCCTTCTGCTGAAAGCATGGGATAGGCAATATTTTTGTTGTTAAATGAATTTACGCCACCCGCCAATTCAATCAACTCACTAAAATAAGTTGTTGGGCCGGCTATATAAACGTCTTTTAAGGTGCCGCTTCCCATTGTGCGACCGATAGAAATTATTACTTTTGGTCTTGGTAGATTTTTAGTTGCATTTTTGATTGTTTCAAGTGTTAATTCGATATTTTCTAATAATTCATTCGCTTTTTTTTCAGCAGAACATATTTTTCCAGTGATCCTAATAGTATTTTTAATATCTTCACTATTTTTATTATCAACTTCAAGATAATTGATGTTTAATTCACTAAGATATTTTTTTATTTTTTCGTGCTCAGGAAGTAAAAAAACCAAATCAGGATGCAAGGAGGCAATGGCTTCATAGCTAGGGTCAACATAACCGCCTACTTTCATGATTTCTTTTGTTTCCGGTGGATAATTACAAAAACGCGTTATTCCAACTACTTTATCGCCCAAATTGAGCGCAAATAATGTTTCGGTTATACTTGGCGATAACGAAACGATTCTTTCTATTCGGAGAGATTCATCAATCTTGTTAACTCTTTCAGTATGGGAAGCGGTTTTTGAATCTACAAATATAATTGCAATAATAAACACAATAATTGATGTGAGCAGTGTGTAAAGAAGCTTTTTTATGATTATTACCTTTTTTAATGTTTTATATTTTCTCTGTGAAACTTTGTCATCTTAGCGCTCTTTGTGTAATGCTTTATTAAGAATAAAAAACTGCCACAGAGTTCCACAAAGGATGCACAGAGAGCAACAAAGAATAACAAATACATCTGTTCTATGTTTATAAAGTTTTTCCTCTGTGAAACTTTGTGCCTTCTTAGTGCCCTTTGTGTAAGCATTGTTTAGAAATAAGAACCAAGATAAAAAACCAAGAACAAGAACTACCACAGAGTTTCACAGAGATAAAAATCCACCAATATACTATTCAGTAGATTCGTAAATTGCTACTGCGCTTGAGCCATTTCCAACTACATCAGATGTCCACGATACAGAATCGCTTGATACATCAAATTTTTGCACAAAACCATCGCCGGCCCAAGACGCCATATAAGGAATCCATAATACATCCTCTTTTTCATCATATTCTAATTGCATTATATTAGGACCAATTTTAATAGGGTTATCGCCGCCATTGATTACAGTTTTGTTTGCTGTGTTATATGAATAAACAAAACCATTTGTACCATCACCCCAAGCGGCGCAATATCCTATACCATCTTTTGTAATTGCAATATCTCCGGGTGAACCGCCGATACTAATGGAGTCGGTGAGTGTTGCAGTACCTGAAATATCCAGTATTGCAATTTTGCCAAAACGTGTAGCATAATCACCGGTACAGATTATGTGAAGTGTACCATCTGGTGCTAAGGCTAAATCCTGGGCGTTAACCGGCGTCTTAACCGTGTTAATAACTTCGTTTGTTGATGCGTTGATAATGGAAACCGATGGATTCTTAAATGGTTTTCCCCATCCCACATATCC
>JAUVIB010000271.1 GCA_030592985.1 Calditrichaceae bacterium
ATTTAAGTTATTTAAAGGAGACATAGCGCGTAGTCTTTTTGCAAAAACAACAATAGACGGTTTCCTCTTCGATATTGAAATTTTAATATCAGCATATAAAAAAGGGTATAAAATATCAGAGTTTGCGGTTGACTGGACATGTGACCGGGATAGCCGCCTTAAAGTAAATTCAACATTTTTTTCAACCGTTCGCGAATTAAAAAAAATAAAAGAAGGTTTACCAAAAAGTTTCTAAGGTGTGAGATGAAAGGATATCCTTGAAAAACTACAATATCTCTATCCCATATTTTTTTATTCATTCTGATTTATCACGCTTAGACGCAAAGATTAGTAAATTTAATTTCTTATTTACCTAATTAATATAATTGCTTTACATAAATCCCAAAAGATAAAATCCCTTATATTTTAATATTTCTGTTGTGCAGTTCGTGTTTAATATTATTGCACTTGAAGAGTATTTTCTTTTCTTTCGTTTGATTTTACCATATATTGTATAGATAATAGTGTATACACAGTACTTTTTTTATAAATAACAAAAGTATTTCAATCGGGAAATAGTAATACGACTTATTAGAGGATACTGCTTTTACAGCAACGCGGTACAATTGAACAGAATATAAAAATTACAGAGAAACTGTACATGCTTAGAAAGGACAAACGAGTTAAAAGAGAAATTTAATGAATAAATCATTTAAAAGAATAATAACTGTATTTAGTATTACATTTATAATCATAGGATTATTATCTACGATTATTTATTGGTATATAAAATCAACCCTACCCAATTACACTGGCATGTATCAGGTTTCCGGAATAGATGGTACCATTAAAATTATTAGAGATAAACATGCAGTACCTCATATTTATGCGGATCATAAAAATGACTTAGCCTTTGGCATGGGGTATGTGATGGCAGAAGACAGATTATGGCAAATGGATTTATTCCGGCGAGTCGCATCTGGGAAATTGTCAGAAATTTTCGGTGCAAAAACATTAAAAGCCGATCGTTTTTCAAGAGTTCTTGGTTTTAAGCGTGAAGCAATTTCATTATTCAATAATTTACCGCCAGACCAAAAAGTCTATCTTGAAACGTTTGTCTCTGGAATTAACAAATATATTAAATTACATCCCGATAAGATTCCTATTGAATTCAAGGTATTGCAATATAAACCTGAATATTTTAGTAGTATTGATATTATGGCATTATCTCATTTTCAATCCTATGCCTCAAACCACAACTGGAAATATGAATTATTAAGAGCCACTGCAATTATGGAATTGGGGGAAATAAAAGGACGTCAGTTGGTACCCGCAATGACCTTTCATGGTCCCTATATGTCGCAACCCGGTGAACACAATAAACGTGAAGGTACTCCTGCTATACAAAACTTTTCACAAAGTAATATCCAAACTCTAAATACCAATATAAGTATTACAAAAAAACAAATAAATTCTCAGGTAGGTAATAAAATTTTCGCTGCTATGATTGAAACGGACAAAATAATTAATTCTCTAAGCGGCATTCGAACTAATCAGGTGCACAGTAATTTTTGGATTGTATCAGGTAAAAAGTCTAAATCAGGTAAACCCATTTTTTCAAATGATTATCACATGCCCTTTTTATTACCATCTCTTTGGTATGAACTGCACATAATTAGCGATGGTATAGACGCTATTGGTATTACCATGCCAGGATATCCTACGATATTAGCGGGTCACAACCGACATATTGCTTGGGGTGCAACAACAACAGGCGCAGATACGCAGGATCTTTTTTGGGAAAAACCGAATCCTGCTAATCACAATGAATATTTATACAAAGGGAAGTATTATCCCTTTAAAAAAGTAAAAGAGATTATTAAGTACCGTGAAAATGGAAAATTACAAACGGAAGAACTCCTTGTTAAAATCAGCCGTCATGGTCCGATAATTAATAGTATTAGCAAAAGTATCTCAAAAGATGATCCTCCTTTAGCCTTACAAAGTGTAAAGAATGCAGCAAAGGGACAACTTTCTTTTACCATGAAAATTTATTGTGCAAAAAATTGGTCTGAATTCAAGCAAGCTATCGCGCAAATAAGAACACCTATTTGGAACTGGGGATTTGCAGATAGTATGGGAAATATTGGTTATAAACTTAACGGTAAAATTCCTCTTCGTAAAAATGGACATGGGCTTGAACCACATGATGGCTGGACAGGTGAATATGACTGGAAAGGATTTATCCCATTTACTGATTTACCTGAGGTATTCAATCCCAAAACAGGATATATTATTTCTGCCAATACTGAAGTTGTTAATGCAAAATATCCTCACCTAATTTTCGGATCAACCTTTCAATTACCCTTTCGTGCTATGCGTATAGAATCACTTTTAAATGAAAAAAACAATCAAAAACTAAACCAGCAGGATATTCGAGCGATACAGAAAGATCAGCATTCACAATTTGCTTTGAATTTAAATTCATATTTACAAAAAGCGCTGAGTGAAACTAAGAATAACAATAATAAATTGATAGCTATGAATAAATATCTAAAAAACTGGGATGGTAATACCAATACAAAGAGTGTTTCCAATACGATAATACAGGAATTCTTCCTGCAACTATTAAGAAGAACTTTTGCCAATAAAATGAGTCAATCATTATTTAAGCAATTTATTGAATCCGGAAATCTAAATTACGCTGCAAGTGTCTTATTGCTGATGCTTCGGGACCCGGACTATGAAGAGTGGTTTGATAATCCGCACACCAATGAAATTGAAAACAAAAATCAAACAATTGTGATAAGTTTAAACGCTGCTTATGATTCCCTCGCAAAATATTTTGGAAATGATATCAGCCATTGGCGATGGGGGGAAATTCATAAGACCCTTTTTAAACATCAAATGGGCGTTGTTGCGCCTTTTAAATGGTTCTGGAATATAGGTCCGCAGCAGATAGGCGGAGATTTTTCAACGGTAAATCCGGGAACCTATCTTGATATTTACACAAAACCTTATTGGGCGACTCACGGCGCATCAATGCGGCATATTGTTGATTTCGGCAACTGGCAAAATGCAGATTTAATTATTACAACCGGACAATCCGGCAGATGGTTAAGTCCATATTATGATGATCAGGCCGATCTATGGCATGAACAAAAATATATTAATATTAAAACGACTAAGAAAGATATTACGAAGGATTCAATTGGTGAAACGGTATTCATAAGAGCAAATTAGACTCCAGCCATTAAAAACATTTTATGATTTAAACAGTAAGCGTTTGATTAACAAACAAAGCTAGATTCTTTGTTGTACATTAACTATTACCTGTCGTTTTTCGGGATGGGAATTTTATAATATCCCTTAAAAGAAAAGAAAAAGATATTTCTTAGTGAGTTTTATGTCCTTCATGAGCTAGGAGCTTCATACTTATTCCTACCCACCTTCCCCCTAATCTTCAACAAGTAAAAACATCTGTTTTAATTTACTTAAAGCGGATTCCATATTTTCAGGAAGGGGGGATTCAAAACTTATTTTTTCTTTTGTTCGGGGATGAATAAATGAAAGACGGCGGGCATGCAACGCCTGGTAAGGTAATAGCTTTAACAAATGTATACCACGTCTCTTTAAATGAACAGGCAGACGTTTTAACTGTGAATCCCGACCATTATAATCCGGATCACCCACAACCGGATGGTTAATATAGTTCATATGAACGCGAATCTGGTGCGTCCGGCCGGTTTCTAACCAAACTTCGAGGAAAGAAAAATAACCAAAATCCTGCAGTAGTTTATAATGAGTGATTGCTTCTCTACCCTGTTTACTAACGGTCATTTTTGTGGGATCCCGGCGGCTGCGGTTAATGAAAGTAGTTATGGTATCACTCTCCTGAGAAAAGTTTCCCCATACCAATGTATGGTAAATTCGGCTAATTTTTCTATCTTCAAATTGGGATCGCAGCTCATGATAGGCATAATCTGTTTTTGCAATAACCAAAAGTCCGGATGTATACTTATCTAATCGATGAATAATTCCGGGGCGATCCGTCCTGCCAATTAATGCCAGAGTATTGGTATAATTCAACAATCCATTAACCAGCGTATCATTTTCCGTTCCTTTTCCCGGATGTATGGTTAATCCGGCAGGTTTGTTAACAATTAGAATATCATCGTCTTCAAAAATGATATTTAAAGGAATATCGGCAGCATCCAGCGTTTGATTTTTATTTTCTATAGTAATTGATATTTCATCACCTTTCTGCAGCTGATAACCGCTCTTTATCGGTTTTCCATTTACCAATATTTGTTGTTTTTTTACCTGCTTATAAAAAAATGAGCGGGTTTTATCGGGATAGGTTTGGGTAAGAAATTGATCCAATCGTTCGGATGAATCGCCAGAATATTTTATTGTAAGGGTGGTTTTCTCAGACATCAGAAGAATTTACGGGAATTTTGGATGTTTTTTTTAAAGGGTCACCTTCAAGTATGATATAAATCATAATAAGTATCATACCACCGCTTACAGCCATATCGGCCACATTAAAGACCCACCAGCGCGTTAGATCAAATACGGGGGAATTAAATCCTAACAGAGAAAAGGAGGGAATATGAATATCAATAAAGTCGAAATCAAGAAAATCAATAACTTTACCGTAAATAAAACGATCCGTTAAATTCCCTATGGCGCCGGCAGTGATAAAAGATAAAGCAATCTGCAGTACCCATCCTTCATTACGTATTTTATAAAGATAATAAAACACTAGAACAGCCGCAAAAATCGAAAATCCTAAGAACACCGCCTGATTACCAAAACGAATTCCCATGGCCATACCGGGATTCTCCACATAGGTCAAACGAAAAAAATCCCCTAACACCGGAATGGACTCACCAAGGTACATTGTCGTTTTCGTGATATATTTTGTTATTTGATCCAGAGTAACAAGGACTACAATTATTAACATCATATATATAGAGGGAAAATTTGTTTTCATACTAATATTAATATCTACTCAGATTCATTAACTTTGCAATCATAACAAATCGTAGTTGTGGGTACTGCTTCTAATCTTTCCTTGCCAATTAATTCACCACAAGATCTGCAAATTCCATATGTATCGTTACTAATACGAAGCAGGGCGTCATCAAGCTGCTTTAGATATTTTTCATCCCGGGAAGCAAACATAAATGATTTCTCACGCTCCATTGCATCCGTCCCCTGATCAGCCATATGGAAGGAATAAGCAGAAGCATCA
>JAUVIB010000108.1 GCA_030592985.1 Calditrichaceae bacterium
CTTCTGGAAATTTCTCCAGATACAAAATAAATAGTAGAATACAAGTGCTCAAATATTTTCATTCAAACAGAAATAATTCTGAGAAATTTAATTTAACAAAACTACTCTAATATCTCTTCTACTTCTTTCTTTAACCATTTTCATATGATAAATCCCACTTTGCAGAGATAACCTTTTTCCTAAGATGAGAATAAATCCAGTGATTATTGAGTTATCATAGCTAAATAAAAGGGGCTGTTTTATCTGATTTGCCTAATTGCTCTAAATTTAATAAATTAAATGCTTTATTTGAGTAAATTTATGAAAAACAAAGCGATAGAAAATATATTAGAAACCAAGATACTGCCATTTGTTAATAAACCAGGTCGTTATATTGGCAATGAAATAAATATCATCAATAAAAACGAAAAAGATGTTTCCGTAAGAGTAGCATTAGCTTTCCCCGATGTTTATGAACTTGCCATGTCTTTTATGGGGTTTAAAATTCTTTATAATATTCTTAATAAAGAAGATGATATTTGGGCTGAGCGTGTATATACCCCTTGGAAAGATATGCAGCAGAGGATGCGCATGGAAAACATCCCTCTGTATAGTCTTGAATCATTTACTCCGTTAGATCAATTTGACATCATCGGTTTTACTTTGCAGTATGAGCTGACCTTTACTAATATTTTATCCATGCTTGATTTAAGCGGGATTCCCCTGTTGCAGAAGGATAGAGCAGAGGATGATCCTTTGATTATTGGTGGGGGACCAAGCGCCAGTAATCCGGAACCTATTGCAGATTTCTTTGATGCCATTTTTATTGGCGACGGGGAAGAGGGGTTCGTTGAAATTTGCAGGATAGTTAAATCATGCAAAGAAACAGGATTAAACCGATCTGATATTTTGCGGGAATTATCAAAAGTACACAGTATATATATTCCATCATTATATGAAGCGAGATATGACGATTCCGGACAATATAGAGGATTAGAGCCTGTTAATCAGGATGTGCCTAAAGAAATTTTAAGCAGAATAATCCCTGAATTAAAACCTGAATTTTATGAAGATTTACCAATTGTTCCTCTTATCGAGGTGACTCATGACCGTTTATCCCTTGAGGTTATGCGAGGATGCACGGAAGGGTGTCGTTTTTGCAATGCCGGTATGATTTACCGGCCCACAAGAGAGCGGGATCCACAGGATATCATTCAGCAATCGGTAAAAGCTCTTGAAAACAGCGGCTATGACGAAGTATCGTTCCTATCACTTTCTATCTCGGATTATTCTCAGCTGCCGAAATTAATGAGGAAAGAGAAAGAGGCTTTGCAGGGAAAGAATATTAATGTTTCGTTTCCCTCCATGCGTCTTGATAGCTTTACTGAGGAAATTGCTTCTTTTGCAGCAGATGTTCGGAAATCGGGTTTTACTTTTGCTCCGGAAGCAGGAAGTGATCGTTTGAGGAAGGTCATTAATAAAGATATCAGTGATGAAGATCTCTATAATTCGGTTAAAATTGTTTTGGATAACGGTTGGAAAGTAATGAAATTCTATTTTATGATCGGTTTGCCCACTGAAACGAAAGAGGATGTAGAGGCTATTGCCGATTTGGTTGATAAGGTTGTAAAAATCAGCAAAGGAAAGGGACGAATTAGATTTAATGTATCGGTATCTCCTTTTTCACCGAAACCTCATACTCCGTTTCAGTGGGAAAGACAGAACACAAGGGAAGAATTCCTCGAGAAAATAAGCATACTCAGGAACAGATTTTCCCGGATGAAACAGGTTAAATTTACCTGGCGTAATCCCGATATATCTTTAATAGAATTTGTTTTGGGACGTGGAGACCGCCGTTTATCTAAGGTTATAGTTGGAGTGTGGCGTGACGGCGGAGGTTTTGACGGCTGGACAGAATATTTTAATATGGATTTATGGAAAAAGTACTTTTCTGAAGAAAAGTTGACCTTGGGAATGTATTCAAAAGAAATGTCTGTGGATTTGCCTCTTCCCTGGGATCATATTAATAAAGGCGTATCACAGAATTTTCTCTTAAAAGAACGTGAAAATGCTTATAAACAGAAAACCTTAAAGGATTGCAAAAAAGGTTTTTGTTTTTCTTGCGGAATTCAGCAAGAAGGCTTTAAAGAGTTTGTGCAGTGTTATAATTTGAATTTGAAGAAAAAAGAGGAGATTGATAAACCTGTAAAATTAAGCGAAAATATAATAGAGGATGATGTTCAAGTACTCCCTGAGGAAGTCCTTCGTTTTCGGGTACACTACAAAAAAACAGGATACAGTAAATTTTTATCTCATCTTGACCTAATTCGTATTTTTGAACGAGCTGCCCGCCGGGCGAACGTACCGTTGATTTATACAAAAGGTTTTAACCCCCATCCTAAAATGTCATTTGGACCGTCTCTTTCGCTGGGTGTAACAAGTGAAGCAGAATACTTAGATATGGATATTGAAGCATCCTTTAAAGGTGATGTGGTTTTTGCTTTTAACTCGTTTCTACCATCAGGATTAGTGCTGCTTTACGCTATACAGATTTTTGACAAAATAAAAACGCTAAATCAAATTATCAATGAGGCGGAATATGAAGTTGATTTGGGTGGAAATATTTTAGACGAAAATTTATTAGAGAATGTGTTATCCGCCAAAGAGATATTAACAAAACGGCGTGTTAAAGGTCAAGAAAAAATTATTGATATTAGACCTTATATTGATGCAATTGATAAAGAAGGGGATTGCCTGAAAATTCGCACCCAAACGTTGGATAATCGTACGGTTAGAATAGTGGAAATATTGGGTCTGTTATTCAACGATACCATCAAGCAGCACTACTTTCAGATACACCGGAAAGCGCAATTAGTAAGGAACGTCGATTCAGTGATGACTCCCCGGGAGATGGTGCATTAGATTTATGATTATTACATTTCACTTTATTGAATAGTTTACAGGTGTTATTTTCGATAAAGTAAGATGATTAGAAATTTTATAGAAAAGGAAAAATAATGAAGAAAGAAATTGTAATTAATGCAACCAACGAGGAGACTCGTATCGCAATTGTTGAGGATTCCAAGCTGGTTGAGTTGTTTGTTGAACGTCCTGATTATGAGAGAATGGTCGGCGACATATATAAGGGGAAAGTGAGCCGTGTTTTACCGGGAATGCAAGCTGCTTTTATCAGTATTGGACATGAGCAGAATGCGTTTTTGCATTTCTCAGATATATCCTCTTCGTATCAAGATTATTTTATCGATTATGAAGAAACTAAAGGAAATCGTAGCAACCGGAAAAAATTCATTGTTGAAAAAAATTTAAAAAAAGGGCAGGATATATTAGTTCAAATTATAAAGGAACCGATTAGTACAAAAGGCTGCCGTGTAACAGCCGAAGTTTCATTACCCGGAAGATTTGTAGTGTTAATCCCCAATAACCGTCAGATTGGTATATCACGTAAAATAGCAAATCAATCAGAGCGTCGACGTTTAAAAGAGATTGCTCAGAAAATTCTTCCAAAGAATTTCGGATTAATTATTCGTACTGTTGCTGAAAGTAAGAGTGATAAAGAGATAAAAAAAGATTTGAATAAATTGCTTACAACCTGGCAGAAACTTGAAAAAAAGGTTAAAGGTGAAGAGAGTCCGGTATTGATTTATAAAGATATGACCATGGCTTCGAGCATTATTCGGGATCTTTTTACGGCAGATATTGATACGGTGGTGGTCGATTCACGTAAATTAATGCGTGAAATACAACAGTATGTAAAATATGTGGCTCCACAGTTGGTGCATAAGGTACAATATTATAAAGATAAAGAACCGATTTTTGACTATTACAATATTGAAAAAGAAATTGAAAAATTAACGGGAAACAGGGCATGGTTGAAAAATGGCGGATATATAATAATACAACAGACTGAAGCGCTTGTCTCTATAGATGTTAATAGCGGGAAGTTTATTGGTAAGGAAGACCATGAAAGTAATTCTGTGAAAATTAACATTGAAGCAGCGAGAGAAATAGCACGGCAGGCGAGATTAAGAGATTTAGGCGGTTTGATTGTTATTGATTTTATTGACATGCTGGAAGAGAAGAATAAGAAAAAAGTTTATATGGAGCTAAAAAAAGAGTTTGGCAAAGACCGCTCAATAACGAAAATAGAAAATATAAGCCGTTTTGGTTTGATTGAAATGACAAGGCAAAGGGTGCGGCCGAGTGTAATTCATACTATTAATGATACTTGCCCTATTTGTGAGGGGACCGGTTTGGTTCCTACATTAAATACAGTTGTGTCTGATATTGAACGGTGGATACAGCGTTATCGGGCAAAGCGTATGGATCGTCGAATCACAATTCATACAACACCGGAAGTCTATTCATACTTTAAAAAGGGGCGCTATAACCGTGTATTGAAATTGATGTGGAAATATTGGATTAAGATAAAAGTTGTAAGAGATGAAAAGCTCCCTATCAGCACATTTGAAGTATATGACCGTAAGGATGATAAATTAATAAAATTATAGAGAATAATTTGACAAAATATAAAACAATACCTAAATTAAAGGCTCGTTTAAAAATAAAATATTAAAGTGGAGAAACCGGATGTACGCGATTGTTGATATAGCAGGAAAACAGGTTCGTGTTCAGGAGAAACAAATACTAAAAGTACCTTTACTTGGTGTAGAAAGTGGCGGAAAGGTAGAGTTTGAGAATGTATTTTTTTTCAATGATGGTGAAAAGAAAGTTGATTTCGGGCAGCCGTTTGTAAAAAATATTAAAGTTGCTGCAACCGTCCTTGAACATGGAAAAGATAAGAAAATTATTGTTTTTAAGAAAAAACGCAGAAAAGGGTATCAGGTTAAAAATGGCCATCGTCAGAATTATACTGTGATACAAATAGATACAATTGGCGCTGTTAGAATAGCTGCCGCTCCGAAAGCAGAGAAGAAAAAAGAAACTGCTCCTAAAAAGGTTGTGAAGAAAAAAGAGGCTGCTCCTAAAAAAACTGAGAAGAAAAAGGCAGCCGCTCCTAAGAAAAAAGTTGAGAAAAAGGAGGCTTAATTATGGCTCATAAGAAAGGTGTTGGTAGTTCCAGAAATGGCCGCGAGAGCGCTGCCCAAAGATTGGGCGTTAAAGTTTTTGCCGGTGAGAGAATTACAGCCGGTTCAATTATCATTCGTCAGCGTGGAACCAAAATTCATCCCGGCAATAATGTCGGTCTTGGTAGTGACGATACAATTTTTGCAAAAATTGACGGTTATGTGAAGTTTGAAAGAAAAGACAGAGCACGTAAACAAGTTAGTGTATATGGTGAAAAATAGATTGTTTAAATAATTCCACATTAGATATTGATAAAAAAAGGCGCTTAGGCGTCTTTTTTTATGTTCAATTAATAGAAATTCCGCACTCCAAATATATTGTATTTGATATAGACCAACATAGATAGCAATATTCTACAATATACCGGTTATCTTAATGATACAACTGTGAAAAACATTTTTTCCCACAATTAACACTAAATTATTCGTTACCTGTATATCATTTAAAACCATCGGTATATGGTAAATTAATTTCCATCTTATACCATTAAAATGAAAAACTTTACCGTGCCATGTAATTGCAAAAACATAATTTATTTCGGTTCGAACATTAATAAAACTACAAATAAAATCATTAATCAAGAGACAAAATCAGAGGAATTTTCAACACTTTAGCAAAGTCTTACTCTTGAATGATATTTCTTTATAGAAACGTTTCACGCAATTCGGCGGGGGTCATATTATATTTTCTTTTAATAGCTTCTCTAAATGTTCTACTGTTGGAATAACCGCTTGCTTTACAGATATCAATTAATTTCATATTATTACCGCTGATTAAAGAAATTACAAATTCCAATCTTTTATTTTCAATGTACTTGTGTGGAGATAAACCGATATTAAGTTCAAACTTCTCATAAATATAAGAATAAGAACAATTTGTCATGTCCAAGAGTTTGTTGACATTAAAATCAGGATCCTTGAAATTCTGCTCAATAACATTCAGTAGTTCATTCATTTAATTTCCTCCAAACAAACGTATTGATTATGGAGTTAAGTAATATTTTCCTGGTAAATCATTTTACATGCATCAAAAGACATCTATTAAATTGGATCGATGGAATATTATAGTGGAGTTTTGTGCTCTGGTTTTTATATCTCTTAATATCAATGAGAAATCGTTTAACTTTGTGATTTAGAAATACTTACTTTAACGCATTTCCACTTATGTATAAAATTTGGTTTTCTCCCCCATCCTGATAACATGGAAGGGAGAGAAAACCTTTGTAAGTTAAACGGCAATAGCCATCTCTTTTCCATACTGCGATGTCAGTACCTCTGACAGTTTATTAAGTGTAAAAGGTTTTTCCAAAAAGGATATTTCTTCAATTTTGGCAGCTCTTTGTGCCGCTAACCCTTCCGGAAAAGCAGAGGTGAAAATATAATTTGTTTCTTCAGCATCTTTCGCTTGCTCATAGAGTTCTATGGAATTACCATCGGATAATTGTACATCCGTGATTATTGTGTCATAAGCATTGGCAGCCATAAGATATTGCGCTTCGCAGACGGTTTTTGCCGCAGAAGTAAAATAGCCCCGCCTGTTAAAATATAACTTTAAGGCTTTACGAATAGATTTTTCTTTATCTAATATTAAAACTGTTTTCATTAATTGATTCCTTTATATTATTAATCAATTGTTCTTATTACAATATTTCTGGCAAAAGTGATAGAGGGTCCCATAAAACTAAATACAATAAAGCCGATAACTGAGAATTTTTTTAGGGTTTTTTTCATTTTCTTTAACATGGTATTTCTCCTTAAATTGGATAAAAAAAGTTTTTTAAAATTTATATGATTATTAAAATTAATTACCGGAATTTAGATTAAACCCGGTATTACGTAGGGGTTAATTTTCTTAACATTTTTATTCTCCTGCTATTTATGGTTATTGGTTGAGTGGGTTTTATAATAATTCGATCAAACAGCAATAGGTAAATTTTCTGAGAAAATATCGGATATTGTATTTTGAATCATGCTTATTGTAAACGGTTTTTCAAGAAAAGCTGTCTCTTCAACCTGCTGAACCGGTAGCACATCCGTTAATTCAGGGAATGCCGATGTAAAAATGAATTTTGCCTCGCAATATTCATTTGCCCGGTTATAGAAATCAAGTGCAGTGCCGCCGGGAAGCTCTGTATCGTAAATAACCAAATCAAATTCAATACTTTTTAATATGGATTGAGCCTCTATAAAGTTTTTAGCAAAAAAGACGAAATATCCCTGACTGATAAAACATAAGTGTAAAGCTTTGCGGATTGAACGCTCGCCATCTGCAATTAGAATAGTTTTCATTTTTTTCTCCAAGTTATATTTTAATGGTTAAATTTATAACGATCTAATTTTTCAAAGTTCGTTTTTTGTTCTTTTCTTTTACCCGTTATTTTAATGGTAAAAAACTCTTCGATATTATATAGAAAAATCCGTATTGTTGTCCAAAATTTCATGCGGTAAGTAATTATACCCAAATAGTTGTCTTTTTTGATAAGCCCTTTTGCTTTGTATTCCTGGTAAACAGGGCTGCCGCGATATACTTCCAATTTTTTGTTTACAGATATTTTACATTGTGGACTGTTAAAATACCTGTTTTTTAATTCAAACAAGAATACGAATTGTTTGATTAAATCCCAGAATCCTGTATAGGCGTCGGCAAGTATAATAGAAACAGTTACATCAATTCCAAGACGATGTAATAAAATTAATGATTTCAGGTTTTGACGCAGAGTAATATTTTTATTAAAACGCTTTAACTGTTTGGGATCAAAAGATTCGATACCAAGAAATACTTTTTGCAGCCCGACTGATTTTAATTTACTCATCACATCATGCTGCACCGTATCAGCTCTGCACATTAATTCAAATTTAATATTTAACGATCGACTATTAAGTTCATCCGCAAAACTATTAACATATTCCAGCGCTTTACTGCCTTTAGTTAAAAACTGATCATCATTGAAAATAAAATAATTTTGATTAAAGGAATATGTCAAATATTCAATTTCATCCACAAGGTGTTTAACCGAGCGTCTGCGCCAAAGTTTCCCGGTGTTTGTTTTGTAGAAACTTGATATATCGCAAAAAGAGCATTGTCCCCAGCAGCCACGGGTGGCATAAATGCGTATGTTTATACCGCGATTGATAAGTTCAAAAGTGTATTTCCGGTCAATCTCAGGCAGGATATCAAGATTGGAAATAAGCGGGCGCGCAAGGTTTTCAATAATTTTACCGTTTTCCCGATAAGAGAGTCCTTTAATATCTTTTAGTTGCAGCAGAGACTTATTGAGTATAACGCCCATTAATTCCGCAAGTGTCAGTTCACCTTCACCGCGGACAATATAATCTATAGTTAAAAAATCCTTCAATATTTCTTTTGATGAGAAAGTAGGGAAGTAACCGCCGACAATTACCGACCCCTTATATCCTTTTTCTCGTAAAGATTGAATCAATTCTAATCCGCTATATTTGGTATCGTCTAAAAGGGAAAGGCCTGCCATTTTAGGGTTCACATCCAATACGCGCTGAACGACCTGTTCTATACTGAAATTCTCAATAGCCATATCAAGAACATCGGCCGTGAAACCCTTATGAATAGTGTATGACTTAAGACTTGCAATTCCCAAATGTTCGGTAATAAACGGGCTGTCTTGTAAGCCGGGATTAATAATTAAAATATCCATATTTCTCCTTAAATATCCAATATTATCTTTCGCAATAATGGTGCCAAAATTTATACAAACTATCTAACATATATAAAAACAATAGGATATAGGTTTTTTGAGTTTCTCGTATTTATCAAG
>JAUVIB010000087.1 GCA_030592985.1 Calditrichaceae bacterium
CGACTTTATTCAGTGATAATATGGTTTTACAGCGGGATATTTCTTTACCTGTTTGGGGTACGGCAAATCCGGGAGGTGAACTGCAGATTAAGATTAACGGACAGCTTAAGAAGGCGACTACCGAAAAAGACGGAAAATGGAGAGTAAATCTCGATAAAATGTCTGTCGGCGGCCCATATACATTTGAAGTTATCGGGAAAGATACTACGATTTTTAAAAATGTTATGGTCGGTGAAGTATGGATTGCTTCCGGTCAATCAAATATGCAAATGCAGATGACGGAGGTTAACAATTACAGGGAAGAGATAGCCAAAGCCGATTATCCCAATATTCGTCTGTTTCAGGTTAAACATACTATAAGCCTGGTCCCGCTTGATGAAGTGAATTGTCCGGGATGGGATGAATGCAGTCCGGAGTCAGTCCCCGGGTTTTCCGCGGTCGCCTATTTTTTCGGTCGTAAAATATATAAAGAATTAAATATTCCTATTGGTATAATTCATACTTCATGGGGAGGATCAATTGCCGAAGCATGGACGAGTAACGGAGCGCTCAAAACCATCCCTGATTTTGTGGATGCAGTAAAAAGAGTTGAGACGGCTCGTGGTGAGAAGCAAATGACAGTGGAAGAATATAATGATATATTGAACACAATAAATGAGAAAGTTCTATCTGGTGACGCCGGATTTGTAAATGGAAAGCCTGTATGGAATGATCCGAATTTGGATGTATCCGATTGGAAAACCATGAAACTTCCCACAAGATGGGAAACTGCCGGCTATCCCGATTTGGACGGTATTATGTGGTTTAGAAAAGAGATAAATCTTCCGGCGTCAATGACCGCTAAAGATATAATGCTGCATCTCGGCCCTATCAATGATAACGATATCACCTGGTTTAATGGAACCAGGATTGGAAGTATTAAAGATGCGAACCAACTCAGAGAATATAAAATACCGGCATCGATTGTAAAATCGGGGAAAAATGTTATTGTTGTCAATGTCCATGATATTGGCAATAGTGGAGGACTCTGGGGAAGAGAACATCAATTGTACATTGAAAACGGCACTGGAGAAAAGATTTCCCTTTCCGGTGATTGGCTGTGTAAAATAGGATTTGATGAGAAAAAAATATTAGGACCAAGGCTTCTGAATCCCGTAGATTATAATCGTCCTACTGTTTTATTCAATGCCATGATAAACCCCATCGTTCCTTATGCCATGCGGGGAGTAATCTGGTACCAGGGTGAAGGAAATGCCGACAGGGCTTACCAATACAGAACACTTTTTCCCACCATGATAAAAGATTGGCGTGCTCATTGGACTCAGGGAGATTTTCCTTTTCTTTTTGTCCAATTGGCCAGTTTTAAGGAACTACAAACAAAACCGCAGGATGATGATTGGGCTGAACTTCGGGAAGCGCAGCTTATGACGCTTTCTCTGCCCAATACCGGCATGGCAGTAATAATAGATATCGGCGATTCTGATGATATCCATCCAAGAAATAAACAGGACGTTGGCGGCCGGTTAGCTTTAAATGCACTTAATCTTGTATATGACAAGGATGTTGTTTATTCCGGACCCATTTATAAATCGATGAAAGTTGATGGAAATAAGATTCACATAGAGTTTAATCATGTGGATGGTGGTTTAATAGCAAAAAATTGTAAATCGTTAAAAGGATTTGCAATTGCAGGAGAAGACCGCAAGTTCGTTTGGGCTAAGGCAAAGATTAAAGGGGAAACAGTGATCGTATCTGCAAAAGGAATTAATCATCCATTTGCTGTGAGGTATGCCTGGGCGGCCAATCCCATTGGCAATTTATATAACAAAGCCGGCCTGCCGGCGTCGCCTTTCAGAACAGATTCCTGGCCGGGAATTACACAGAGATAAAAAACTTGTTTTCTGGAGGAATCAGCACCTCCGTTTTACTCTCTTTGATGCATATAGAAAATTTCTCCTGCCCAAGGTTTCTGGAAAACCACCGAATAGGGAAGCTTTGGTTAAATCCAAAATCTCAGCGCTCTCTGTGTGTGATACATTAAAGTTTTCCACTATGGTGATGAATTTCCGGTTAGTACATATTTAACATTATGCACATAACCGGAAAATTTTACTTATTTCAATAGTGCTGCTTTTTTCATTTCTGTAAATCGCGGCGTTTGTATTCGGTAATAATAAATACCTGATGCCAGACCGGAAGCATTCCATCGAATGGAGTATTTCCCCGAATTCTGATACTGATTGATCAATGTCTGTACAAGACGTCCGGCGCTGTCATATATGGACAGTTTTACATAACCAGCTTTACCTATGGTGTAAGTAATGGCAGTTGCCGGATTAAAAGGATTGGGATAGTTCTGTTCAAGTGTAAATTGATTGATGAAGACTGAATTTTGATTTTCCGAAATAGCTGTTGGGATGCTGCTGGATTTGAGTCGCATAAAATAGGATGATTGCGTAAATTCTGGATTTTTTTCTCCGCTCTGACTCTCGATATTAGCTATTGAATAATTATCCTTCGATAACCAAGTATAGTTAATACCACTTGATGAATCAATAGGAATCGTTATTTCATCAAATACCATCATTGATTTACTGGTATAGTCTTCTCTCAATCGTAGACATTCAAACGTACCGGCGGGTACGGTGACCGTTCCCCATGCGTCTATTGAATAATTAGAATTCGTAGTCGTGATGATCGTAAAACCTATATTACTGGTTGTGTCACTATCCATTGAGTTCCATTCTAATCCATAAGTCAAAGGCAGAGGCGTTTCCTCGTCATCGATTGTTGTAAAACTAGTATCACCTACATTAGGAACTTTTGTTATAATACCTTCGCCCATAATCAGAAATGCACTTGAAGTTATATTTGTATACGAATAAATCTGCATTAAGGTATCCCCATCGCTAAAATCGATAAAATGAACAAAATTAGCATTTGGGAAACTGTTTTCAAACGGTGTGCCCTGTGGTGATATAATAGAAGAAGAATTTTCCATGGTAGTTGGGACGTCTGTAAAATTCCATGTCTGATCAGGACCAGCTGTGCCAACATCGACCGGAATGGTATAGCTGGTGTCGTATTCCACAACCTGGTTTATATCTATCAGATTAAGCAGGTCGGTTGAAGTTATAGTAATTTGTGCAAAAGTAAATTGTGTAGCAGCAACGATGAAAAAGATAATAGATCGTAGCATTTCCCCCCCCTTTGGTGAATATAACTAAAATATAGGCTTACAACGTATACTAGTTATTTATTATTCCATCTTCAAAAAATAAATTTGTCCTAAAACAGTTTAATTAAACCTAAATTTAGGAAGATATCTTGTAAAATGGTTGATAATTGCTTAGTAAATAAAGCTATTTAACAAACTAATTAATCCTCATCTGAGGGGAAAAGGAAGGGAAATTCATAGGAATTACCAGGAAATTTAGCTTAAAATAACGTATTTTTATTTTACGAAGCAATTTTTATAAGTGTTGTTTTTCGATAACCGAGTCAGGAACTCTGAAATTCATTTCCGGAAAAGTTAAAACACGATTATTATGTGTATTATTTTTACTTGAATAATAAATTCGAATGAATTCTTTTAAATCCTGAAATAAATATTTTTATCAAGAAATTAAATTCTTGTTCACAAAAATTCCTGGTATTAAAAAAATACAGAATTATTGTTATAATATTACATAAGCATATTTTTTATGATAAAAATATTGATTATATATAATATTTTTTTATTCGTTAACTTCTACAGCTACTTCGTCACTGTGCCATAAACCGTGTTTTGTACAGTATGCACCGGCCATGAGCTTCCTGTTTTTGGTTGGGACAATGTAAAAATCAACCTCAACCTGGTTAGCGGCATTGCCGGGAGCTCTTGCGGTTATTTTGCCTGCCCGCTTTAGGCACGGCTGCTTGTGTGGCTTAGAGGTTAGCATTACTGCAATATCTTTTTAATTCCGGTAATATATTTGTGTATGCATAAATATATTTGTATTATATGCATAAAATAAAAAGGAATAGATTATGAGAACAACATTAGATATACCGGAAAATCTTATATCAGAGGCTATGAAAGTTACCAAAGCCCGTACCAAGACAGAAGTAATCAAATTTGCTCTTGAAAATATTATTCAAAAAAACAAACTAAAAAAAATAAAAAGCTATTGTGGGAAATTGGAACTCGATATAAATTTAGATTTATTGAGAAAACGAAATTGAATATTTTAATCGATAGTTCTGTCTGGATTGATTATTTTAGAGGCGGGGATAACTCAGAGGTTTTAGACTCGTTTATTGATGAAAATATTTTGTGTACAAATTACCTGATTCTCTCCGAGTTATTACCAGCCATAAATAAAAAGAAATATTCCAGGTTGAGTAGTTTACTTAGGGAAGTTAATAGAATTACATTAAGTATTGATTGGGAAAAGATTATTCACTATCAGACTATTTGTCTTTCAAATGGAATTAATAAGATAGGAATTCCTGATCTCATAATTCTTGATAATGTAATACAAAACGACTTGGTACTGTATTCTTTTGATAAACATTTTGACCTGATACATGAATATATAGAATTCAAATCATTTTCACCTTAAATGTTTTATGTATGACTTTAAAATGGTCGAAGTAGAATTTGCAGCTAATAAACAGATATTGACGGGTTAGTAAAAAAAACGGCAGATGAGAAACACCTGCCGTTTTTTTATGATAAAAATATTGATTATATATAATATTTTTTTATTCGTTAACTTCTACAGCTACTTCATTACTGTGCCATAAACCGTGTTTTGTACAGTATGCAGCAGCCATAAGCTTCATGTTTTTGGTTGGGACAATATAGAAATCGACCTCAACCTGGTTAGCGGTATTGCCGAGAGCTCCGGAGGTGAAATTAGCCTGGGCAAGAAGTGTCTCTCCATTCCATAACTGAACATAAGCAATATAATGGTCAAAATCATCGGGATGACTGTATTCATCACCGACTTTTACTTTGACCGTAAACTTTTCACCTTTTTTGGCGTTGCTGTCGCAATGAACAAAAGCGGAATGGCGGTCAATATAATCTTTTTTCGCTTCTTTATCTAATGTTGAGATGTCTACATAGGTATTAATTTTCATGATAAGTCTCCTTTAATAATATTAATTTGTTATTTATAAAAGGAATAACTTAATATCCGGGCTGTTTTATTCCATGAATAAAAAAAAATGTAACTATTTTTATGATTTCTTATACATTGGTAAAACTATGTAGGTATAAACAGCGCACCCGAAACAAAAATTTAGCACTGATTCAATTAAAGTAAATGCCATAAGAATAATACCTAATACCATGCTGGCTGTAGGATGAATATAAAATAGAACATGGGCAGCCAAAGCAAATAAAAAACCGACTCTTGCCGCAAAAATCTTGGGCGCCTTGTCGATTTTGTGTTTCGGAAGTTTTAACAGCTGGGATATATGGCAAGCCGTCCAACTGAAATAACTGTAATTCAAAGGCGTAAAAGCCCGAATAAAAAAATCTACCGTAATAACTGTAATAAAAATTATGTTACCGGAATATATATAAAGTGCGATCATGACAGCCATCATAAAACCGGTAATTCGTACGACCGTTTTATCAACTTTCAAAGTAGATATCGGACAAATAAGATTTTTCATCTGTCTTCCCCCCTGGGATATTTAATATTTTTTTTATTAATAGTGATTAACCAATCACTAATTACTATTCGCTAACTTAAATCAATTATATCACGAAATCCTTCTCAATCTGTAAATTATTTATAATAAATTGCTGGCGGTCAGGAGTATTTTTCCCCATGTAATAACCTAATAATTTCTTTATCTGTGTTTTATCATCGAGAACGAGAGGTTCAAGACGGATGTTTTCACCGATAAAATCACTGAATTCGTTGGGTGATATTTCTCCTAATCCTTTAAAACGGGTAATTTCCGCATTTTTCCCCAATTTATTTATGGCCGTTCGTTTTTCTTCATCAGTATAACAATAAAACGTCTCCTTTTTATTCCGTACACGAAAAAGCGGCGTCTCTAAAATGTAAACATGTCCGTTTTTAATAAGATCCGGGAAAAACTGTAGAAAAAAAGTCATCAGCAGCAAGCGTATATGCATACCATCCACATCAGCGTCGGTGGCGATCACCACATTATTATAGCGAAGCTGGTCAATCCCATCTTCAATATTCAGGGCATGCTGCAGTAGATTGAACTCTTCGTTTTCATAGACGACTTTTTTTGTCATACCAAATGAATTCAACGGCTTACCGCGCAGGCTGAAAACAGCTTGTGTTTCTACATTACGAGATTTGGTAATAGATCCACTGGCAGAATCACCCTCGGTGATAAACAGGGTGGTATTTAAGCGATGGCTATTTTTAGTGTCTGTGTAATGACTCTTGCAATCCCGCAATTTTTTATTATGGAGATTGGCCTTTTTTGCCCGCTGATTGGCCAGTTTTTTGATACCGGCCATATCTTTGCGTTCTCGTTCGGATTGCTGGATACGCTTAAGAAGAGCGGCGGCCACTTCGCTGTTTTTGTGCAAATAGTCGTCAAGTTCCTTTTTTATGAAATCATTAATATAGGTTCTTACCGTTACGCCATTTGGCGCCATGGCTAAAGAACCGAGTTTTGTTTTTGTTTGTGATTCGAAAATAGGCTCCTGGACGCGGATGCTGATAGCGCCGATAATAGATGCGCGGATATCGGAAGCATCAAAGTTCTTTTTATAAAATTCCCTCAATGTTTTAACAATGGTTTCACGGAAGGCGGTTAGATGTGTGCCGCCCTGAGTTGTATACTGACCGTTAACAAATGAATAATACTCTTCTCCGTATTGTGACCCGTGGGTGAGTACCACTTCAATATCTTTGCCCATAAAATGGATTATTGGGTAGCGCAATGTTTCCGGATCGCTTTTACGGGCAATGAGGTCTTTTAAACCATTTTTAGAATAGAATCTTTTTTTGTTAAAATAAATACTAAGTCCGGCATTCAGGTATACATAGTTCCAGATTTGATTTTCCACAAACTCAGGAAGATAGTGATAATTTTTAAATACCGTTTCATCCGGACAAAAACTAAATTCCGTTCCATTGGGCTCATCAGTCTTTTTGATTTTATGGTCTTTTATAAGTTCACCATATGCAAATTCCTGGATTTTTGTTTTTCCATCGCGTACTGATTTTACGATAAATTTTCTGGAAAGAGCATTCACAGCTTTGGTACCGACCCCGTTTAATCCAACCGATTTTTGGAACGCTTCCGTATCATATTTACCACCGGTATTAATTTTTGCCACGCAATCATAAACTTTCCCAAGGGGAATCCCGCGTCCGTAATCCCGTACGGTGACCTTTTGTTCATTTATCGTGATTTCTATTGATTTACCGTAACCCATGACAAATTCGTCAATTGAGTTATCAACGGTTTCTTTTACAAGGACATAGATACCATCATCGGGAGAAGACCCGTCTCCAAGTTTTCCGATATACATACCGGGCCGCATTCGAATATGTTCGCGCCAGTCTAAAGAGCGAATGCTATCTTCAGTATATTTTACCTCTGCCATTAATCTTTTTCCTGCTTTTTATTGTAATTGAAATGCTTCGCCGAATATACAAAATTTTGCCCATAAATGTGTATAAAGATTTTTTTGATAGGTCATTTTCCTTTAAATTTCAAAATCGGCAATAAACTAATCGCTTAAAAAGAGTTAAGATTTTTTGCATGTATTTATTGTAGCTTGAAAATGGAATTTTCAAACCGTTTTTGATAATAGGTGTAATAAGAATGAAACTCACCACAGCTCGTCCGGAATATCTTCCGGATTTAAACTATTTTTGGAATATAGCTCAAAGCGATTTGCTGATTTTAACAGACCATTTCCAGTTTGTAAAACGTTCATCCATAACCGTATCACCGCCTTTAAGCGGGTTTGGAAGTTCCATGCATATTCCGGTAAAACATACGGGAGCTCCGGTACCCATTATGGACAAAAAAGTTAGTCTGGGGAGAAACTGGCGTGTAAAACATTTTAAATCGATCTACCACCAGTTTCATCTGGCGCCTTTCGGCTATTATTACCTGCCCTTGTTTGAAGAAATATATAAAGATAATACGGATTCACTATCAGATTTCTTAATAATCTTATTAAAAAAAATAATTTATTTTTTTCATTTACAGATAGAAATATTACGAGCGTCTGATATTGGGTTTTCACAAAACAGCAACGAAACGATTGTCGACTGGTGCCAAAATAATTCGGCATTGCATTATATAACCTCAGATGAAGTTGTTCAAAACAGGTGGATTAATATGGAAATGATCGAAGAAAATGGAATAGAATTAAGTACCTATTCAGCGTTACCGAATTACAATATTTTAACAAGTTATAACGGTTTCTCTGTGATTGGTTTTTTAATGCAGTACGGACCGGAAGCGGGATATATACTAAAACAGTATCTTCCCCGAAAATAAGATACGGTTTTCCCGGTTGCATTTAAATGCTGAATTGAATAAATTAACATCTATATTATAAACCAAATTAGGTTCTAAAAGAATGACCGCTTTTGAAAAATTACTTGCCATTAAATCCGCGAAAGGCGCCGGGTATTTTGTATTACTGGATCCGGATAAAGCCCACACTGAGGATTTGTCCGCTATTTTAGAACAGTCATTTGATGCTCAGGTGGACGCCTTCTTAATCGGTGGCAGCTTGTTGATGACGCCGGATTTTGATGATTATATTAAAACGATTAAAAAATATACAAGAGATTGTCCGGTCATTATTTTTCCCGGCGGTGTTAATCAGGTATCAGCTCATGCCGATGCTATCCTTTTTCTCTCTCTCTTAAGCGGGCGAAATTCACATCACATAATTGGTACACAGGTAATGGCAGCTCCAATAATTCATAAATTAAAATTGGAAGCTATTTCCACGGCCTATCTTTTGGTGGAATCGGGCAAAGCGACCACGGCTGAATTCATGAGTGGAACATCGCCCCTGCCGAGGCATAAAACTGATATAGCTGTTGCCCATGCCCTGGCTGCTGCTTATATGGGCTTTAAGCTGATCTATCTTGAAGGGGGCAGCGGCGCCGAACATTCCGTTCCGGAAGAGATGATTTTCGCTATTTCGCAAGCGGTGGATGTGCCGTTGATTGTGGGAGGTGGAATCCGCACACCGGAAGAGGCGGCTAAAAAAGTTGCGGCAGGCGCTTCCTTTGTTGTTACCGGTAATATCCTCGAAAGTAATAATGATCCCCGGCTTATTAAAGAATTCGCATCTGCCATTCACAATTCTTAAAAATATACCCTCAAAAAAATATATTTAATGTATTTGTTGTTAATTCAGTCAATATAACAGCCAAAATACTATTATTTTTTAAACCCTCAGTGAATTTGGAATATGAAATCACAACTGTCACCCCTGAATGTTTTTATCAGCGCCATAGGCATCCCCTTGGGAGGGTCTAAATTTGAAGGAATTATAATTTTACGCTAAACCTCCCAAGCATTACGTATTTTAAAATTTTTCTTTATAATTGTGCTGTTTTTTCAGTTTGTGGCCTTTAATTCACTATCCAATCTAAAACTTCAAAAAATTTATCAATAAAATCTACGCGGGTATTGGCTTCATC
>JAUVIB010000370.1 GCA_030592985.1 Calditrichaceae bacterium
AGTGAGGTATTGAGTGATGATGCAGTAGCTTATATTGAACGGGCTTCTCGGGATGACAAACCGTTTTTCATGTATCTCGCATTCAATGCGCCTCACGACCCAAGGCAGTCTCCAAAAGAGTATGTAAACATGTACCCTTTAAAAAACATCGATGTACCAAAAAATTTCTTACAGGAATATACATATAAAGACCACATAGGTTGCAGTGAAAAACTAAGAGATGAAAGACTGGCGCCATTCCCCCGAACTGAATATGCAGTAAAAGTAAACAGGCAGGAATATTATGCCATAATTACACATATGGATTCCCAGATTACGAGGATAATTGAGGCTCTTGAAAAGTCAGGGAAAAAAGACAACACCTATATTTTCTTTACTGCCGACCACGGATTAGCTTGTGGTAATCATGGCTTAATGGGTAAACAAAATATGTTTGACCATAGTATGAGATCTCCACTAATTGTTGTTGGTCCGGATGTACCCAGAAACACAAAAACCGATATTGATGTTTATCTACAGGATATTATGGCAACATCACTTGACCTTGCGAATATTCCAAAACCGGAATATGTTAATTTTAACAACTTCATGCCTATTGTAAGAGCTAAGCAAAAGCATGGTAATTATGATGCGGTCTATGGGGCATATATGGATCTGCAAAGAATGATACGGACTGATGGCTACAAACTTATTGTTTATCCGAAAGCCGGGATCACACTATTATTCGATATGAATAAAGATCCGCTTGAAATGAATAATCTTAGTGAGGATAAAAATTATCGGAAAACAAAAGTTGAACTGTTTAAGAAATTATTAGATCTGCAAGTAGAAATGGCTGATTCATTGAGCTTACGAAAAACGTTTCCTGACTTGTATGAAGCTTTAAATTAATAAATCAGGAAATATTAATGCCAATTAAAGGAATAAAGAACCTTAATTGACAACAGTTTAAAACAACGCATAAATATAATAGCCGGGAATAGCACACTTTTATATTGTATGACCCTTTTCAGTAAAATAAAAAGTACTTTATTTCATATTTACCTCCTATAATTTTATTTTCACTGTTTTTATCATTATATTTTAAAAGGCGCTTGATAAAAGTAATCGGTTACTCTTATCATTATTTATGCAAAATTAATTTAATTTGATAATTCTGAAAGGAAAAATGAAAAGATTTTTAGCAATTATTTCATTATTTTTCATACTATTTGATACTGGCTCTGCAGATATTTCTACGATTAATTTTTTTGTGTCCACTCTTGGAAGTAATTCATGGTCGGGGACTTTAGCTGAGCCAAATTTTAATAAAACAGATGGTCCCTTTGCAACATTGGAAAGAGCGCAGCAAGAAGTTCGCAAAACTAATAATATAAAAAATTTATCAAAAAAAATCATTGTTTATATCCGTGACGGAATTTATTATCTAAATAAAACAATTGTTTTTAATCCGGATGATTCCGGAACTTCTGATAATCCTGTTATTTACAAAGCTTTTCCGGAAGATAAACCGATAATTAGCGCAGGCATTCCTATTAAAAATTGGAAGAAAGAAACAGATAATTTATGGACAGCGCAGATTGAAAAAGGATTAGATTTCAGACAATTGTTCATTAACGGAAAACGACGTTATAGAGCGCGGATGCCTAATAATGGCGTTTATACCATCGAAGAAAACCCGGGCGCTGATCCCAAAGCGAGATATAACACGCCCGCCAATAAATTCAAATATGCCGAAGGTGATCTTAATCCACAATGGACAAATTTAACCGATATTGAAATTGTTGTGCTCCATTTATGGGTAGACGCCCATTTATGTGTTAAATCAATTGATGGCTCATCACGCATTGTCACGTTTCAAAATAGCAGCCGTCGCAAGTTGGAAGATGATCATAAACCAGCCCGTTATTATGTTGATAATGTTTTTGAGGGTATGGATGAACCGGGAGAATGGTATTATAATCAGGTAACAGGAAAATTATATTATCTATCCGAAAAAGATGAAAATTTGAATACTAAATCGGTTGTTATCCCTCATCTAAAACAAATTATTCGTATCGAAGGTACTCCTGAGAGGAATGAGACGGTTCATGATATACATTTTTCCGGGATTAGTTTTCAACATACAAACTGGCAGCTTCAAAAGGATGACGCAGGAGATTTACAAGCTGCATCTGCTGTTGCCGGAGGTATATTTATACGTGGCGCTAATGGTATAATTATTGAGAATTGTGAAATTAAAAATATGGGAACCTATGGCATTGAATTTGCGCACGGTTCACATAATAATCGAGTACATAATTGTGAAATTGGAGAAATCGGTGGTGGTGGGATCAGAATTAATGGAAGCAATATCTCCGGTGATACTTTAAATAGTACAGGGAATATCACCATAAGCGACAACCACCTTCATCATCTTGGGCAAATCTGGCATAGCGCTGATGGTATTTTAATACAGCACTCCGGCAATAATCTTATTACCCACAATCATATTCATCATCTCTACTATACAGGTATCTCGGTTGGCTGGGTTTGGGGCTATAAACCAAGTGTAAGCGTTAATAATATTATCGAATACAACCATATTCACCATGTAGGTCAAAATTTTCTTTCTGATATGGGTGGTATTTATCTATTGGGTGTATCACCAGGGACCATTGTTCGCAATAATCTCAT
Organism: Calditrichaceae bacterium; assembly: GCA_030592985.1. Taxonomy (GTDB): domain Bacteria; phylum Calditrichota; class Calditrichia; order Calditrichales; family Calditrichaceae; genus JAUVIB01. The sequence continues at coordinate 2,677 of JAUVIB010000370.1, forward strand.
TCATGATATACAATCATGGAGCTATGGCGGTTGGGGATTATATACAGATGAAGGCAGCAGTCATATTATTTTAGAAAACAATATTGTTTACCGTACAAAAAGTGCCGGTTTCCATCAGCATTATGGGCGGGAAAATATCATCCGCAATAATATTTTTGCATTTGGAGAAAAAGCACAGATTCAACGGACTAGAAATGAAGACCATCTTAGCTTTATCTATAAGCACAATATTATTTATTGGAATAATAGCGAATTATTAGCAAACAATTGGCAAGGAAATAACTTTAAACTTGATTCGAATTTATATTACCGTAGCGATAATACGGGAATAAAATTTAAGGATTTGACCTTTAAAGAGTGGAAAAGTTTAGGACAGGACGTCCATTCACTATTTGCTGATCCATTATTTTGCAATCCTGATAAAAACGATTTTGATTTAAAGAAAGATTCACCCGTATTCAAATTGGGATTCCGGCCCATTGATATGACCGATATAGGACCGCGTTTTTGGCCTGAAGAAGTGCTGGATATTTTGTATCCGAGTGAAGCGGACAATAGTGAACAACCTGCTCTTTTTTATAATTCAGGAAGTAAAAAGAAAAAGCCGCTTTTGGTTGGATTGCACACGTGGTCAAGCCAATATAAACAGTTTGATAGTGTCCCCTATGCAAAGTGGTGTATTCAAAAAGACTGGGTTTTTATCCATCCGCATTTTAGAGGACCGAATAAACGACCCCAGTCAACCGGTTCAGATCTTGTGATCCAGGATATCATATCCGCAGTTGAGTATGCAAAAAACCATGCAGATATTGATACATCGAGAATATATCTGATTGGCTGGTCCGGCGGCGGGTATACATCGCTTCTAATGGCGGTAAAAGCTCCGGAAATTTGGGCAGGAATATCCGTTTGGGCGCCAATAAGCGATTTAAAGCAATGGTATTATGAATGTGTAAACAGAAAAAATAAATATGCCGCTGATCTGATTGCATCTTGTGGCGGTAAACCGGAAGATAGTGAAATAATAGCTGATGAATATTATAAAAGATCACCTATTCATTTCCTAAAAAATGCAAAGAAGGTGAAAATAGATATTAACGAGGGTATTTACGATGGCCATACGGGAAGTGTACCCATTAGCCATGCACTCAATGCTTTTAACGAATTGGCTGTAGTGAATGACCGGATTTCAAAAGAAGATATTGATTATTTTGTAAATGATATAAAAGTACCCATGGATTTACAAGGTAATTATTTCGATCGCTATTATGGCGGGAAGAAGGTTTTATTTAGAAGGGAAAGTGAGAATGCGCGAATTACCATTTTTAACGGGGGGCATGATCTTATTCCCAATGCCGC
>JAUVIB010000201.1 GCA_030592985.1 Calditrichaceae bacterium
AGATTATTATGATATATTAGGTGTTGATAAAAGCGCTTCTTCAGATGAAATAAAAAAGGCATATCGGAAATTTGCGGTAAAATATCATCCCGACAAAAATCCGGACAATCCGGGAGCGGAAGCAAAATTTAAAGAGGTGGCTGAGGCCTATTCTGTGTTGTCTGATAGTCAGAAACGTCAAAAGTATGATCGTTTTGGTCATAATATGGGCGGCGGCGCTTCAGGGTTTGGTGGTTTTGAAGCAGGCGGGTATGATATATCCGATGCTTTACGGCAATTTATGGAGCAGGGTTTTGGTTTTGGTGATATCTTTGGTGGGGGCGGTGGTAGCAGTCGAAGACAACAATCGTACAGAAAAGGGTCAGACCTGCAGGTTAAGTTGAAATTAACCTTAGAAGAGATTGCATCGGGTAGTGCAAAGAAAATAAAGCTAAAAAAACAGGTTTCCTGTGAAGAATGTAATGGAAGCGGTTCTGCAAAATATAGCCGTACAGTCTCTTGTTCTGTATGTAAGGGAAGCGGGGAGATCCGGCAGGTGTCACAATCGTTATTCGGTCAATTTGTTAATGTAGCTACTTGTAATCGCTGTCATGGATCCGGCCAGATCATTGAAAATCCCTGCCGAAGTTGTCACGGTGAAGGACGTGTGCGCGGATCAAAAACCATTGAAGTAAATGTTCCTGCAGGCGTTTCAACAGGTAACTATATTCCCTTAAAAGGAGAAGGTAATGCGGGATTTCGCAGAGGGCCGGCCGGAGACTTGATTGTGTTGATTGAAGAGCTACAACACAAAATATTTGAACGACACGGCGATGATGTAATTATGGTTTTACCTATGAGTTTTCCTACAGCAACTTTAGGTGATACGGTGGAAATTCCGACCTTAACCGGAAAAGCAAAGCTGAATATTCCGGCGGGAACTCAATCAGGAAAAATATTAAGAATGCGGAATAAAGGTGTACCCCATATCCATGGATCCGGGATTGGGGATCAGTTGGTGCAGATTAAGGTTGTTGTACCAACAAAATTAACAAGTGAAGAAAAAAAGTTAATCCAACAGTTGGATAAAAGTGAAAATCTGCAGCCACAAAGCGGATCGAGTAAAAATATTTTTGAAAGATTTAAAGAAGCATTGAATATTTAATGAGTTGAGTTACTCTGAGCCGGGAATTGTTTTCCGACTTAGACATGGCGGCCAAAAAGATAATTTAACATAAATATTCGAACATTTTTCAGTAATTGGCGGTAGTAGGATGGTTTATCGTATTGTTTTACTATGGTTATTGTTTTTTCTTGTCTTTTGTGACAATAAAAATGAAAAGAGAACAGCAGAAAGAGATTCATTAATTAGACTTCAGCAGGATTCGATTGGTCATACTATTATTGAGTTAAAGTCAATACCTGAAAATGCTCCTGAGTGGTACGACAATCTTCCTGAACGTGTCGATTATTTATATGTATCAGCAACTGCCCGCTCAAAAAGAGCTTCTATTGCCGAAGAAAAAGCGGAACACACTGCACGGGCAATATTGGCTGATAAGATAAAAAACATCTCCTCTTCATCCGCACACGGCGGGACACTCTCTGATAATTCGACAGACAAACCTTCACAAGTTCTGTATAAAAGCATTATTAAAAAAAGAAAACGTATCAAAGAAGGTGAATACTGGCGCGTTTTTGTTCTTATTGAAATGAAAATCAACACAAATTGAATGTTGTTAAACATAATGTAAGATTATTCTGTTTAATAAATCTATTCAGTTCTTACCGGTAGTAGTCTCTCTTGTCTCATGAAACTTTCTATTGTATTCTTCCGTACTTAATTACAAACCCATTAAAATAATTAAAATGGTAAATAAAATGCTTGCCGAACCGTTGACAGCATATCCTTATCATGAAGGATTCACAGATAATCACACTCAAAATTTCTCCGGACATGCACTGCAGAAAAAGATAGGACTCGCTGCATAATCCGGGATATATTTTGTGTACTTAAGTGATATTATCTGTTGTAAAGCAGAGGGGAACTACAGTCTTGTTTATTTAAGAGATGGTAATAAAGTTGAAATTGTCTCCAAGACCTTAAAAGAGTATGAAATTTCCCTATCCCCCTATAATTTTTTTAGAATTCATCGTTCTTATCTTATTAATCTTGAACATATCTGCCAATATTCACGAGGCAATAGCAGTAATATTTCAGACGGAGACGGCGGCGTTGTTATCATGGATAACAATCTAAGTATTCCTGTTTCCCGCGATAAAAAAAGACTTCTTTTAGAACGAATTTCCCATCCGTTTTAACCTGCACTACTTTCGTAATATACAGTTCGGAATATATTAATCTCATTTTTGAGGCCTGCCTTTTGTCCGTAGGGGAATATCTATATTCACCATCCGGTTCCCCCCCTTGTGAAATACACCTATGAGTATCTAACATTTCTTTTTAAATATATTGAAAACCTACGCGGACCGGATGGCAGCAGCGGGTATATTGATCAGCTTAATTATACCTATAATAGAAATGGAAACCGGTTAACTAATGTGTCCGACGCCAGCGGGGTTTACAATAATTATGATTTTCACGATGAAGCCAATAATTCATTCGTGATAGAATATGAATATGACGCAAACGGCATGGACCAAAGATTTGGAAAAAGTATTGCAAGTATAGACTAATTCCTTAAATTTACCGGTGAAAGTGGTCTTTGCTTGTGTGCCTTAGAGTGATAATAATAATATATTAGCATCCTAATGAATTTTCAGTAGTTTTTTTATTAAGAAAATTTTTAACTTGCTTTTACGTATTATATTTTTATATTATACTACGTATAAAGAAAGGAATTTAAAAATGACAACAAAATTAACCTTAAGCTTAAATAATGAAATAATTGCAAGAGCTAAATCTTATGCAAGTATAAATCATACAAGTCTATCTACTCTTGTAGAAAATTATTTTAGATTTCTTACTGAGCAAAAAGCAAAAAACACTAAGAGTGTCTCTCCGCTTGTTAATGAATTATCAGGAATTATCGACCTACCAACAGATTTTGATTCAAAAAAAGAGTACACAAATTATATCTCAGAGAAATACTCATAATGCATAAGATTTTTGTAGATTCTGATGTTTTGTTAGATGTTCTTGCTAGGAGATTACCTTTTTACAATGATTCAGCGGCAATACTTACTTTAGCTGACAGAAAATTAATTCATGTATATACAACACCGGTAATAATCGCAAACATTTTTTATATTCTAAGAAAAATGAAAACTAAAGTGTTTGCTCTTGAAAGTCTTCGAAAGTTAAGAATTATTATAAATATTTTATCAGTAACAGAAAATAATATTGATAAAGCGCTTATGTCAAAATTTAATGATTTTGAAGATGCGATCCAATATTTCGCCTCAATAGAAAATAATCTTGAATTTATAATAACCAGGAATAAAAAGGATTATAAAGAAAGTAAAATTTCTGTATGTACTCCTGGCGAATTCCTTGAAATTTTTAATTCACAACGAAAAAAATAGTTATTTAACAAAATCTACGGTCGCAACAAAGTAATGCACCTGAAAAAACACGTTCTTTTTCTTTGAAATCCATTAAACCGTAGACGGTTTTCATAAACGGCCAAATTTCTTATAACAAGGACTATGTAGGCGGATTTGACGACCGATAATACTTTGAACGTTTGCCACAAGCGAAGGCCGGGTGGTTGTTAATACCGGCGATTATGAGTACTCCCAAAGAGACAGTCAGTATTATTTGAAGGATCACCCTTTGACCATACTAAGTCTGGCAGGCAAGCTCAGGGCAGGCCTGGGAAACGTGCGGGTTATTTTCGTTTGTGCGCCTGGGTGTACCAAAGATGGTATGCTTGTACAAAGAAATCATTTTTGTCCCTCAGACTACGGCTTATGATATTAAATTGGACATTACCGCCTATTAAAATATCAAAAACATTTGATGAGTGAATAAATGCTCAGGTTTTGGTAATAGCTCGGTAGCTTGGGGATTTGGAACAAATTGACTGTGTCAATTCAGCATCGACAAAGTCGATGCACTCCAAAAATAGCATTACCTCCCAAGCCACTGGGATTACAGTTTTTGTGAAATTATCCTTGAATATTTGCCCATATTGCCATATTTTGGTTTGAATTGTATGTGTAAACTGAGTTATTGACTTAATAGCTTCTCTTTATGTTATTGTTTGCATACGATAATATACAAAATGATAAGTTATTTTTCCTCTTTTTTCAACGGTTTTTACCGTATTTAACTTTAATATTTTTATAGATTTATAAATATTTTTTTGATTATGTTTTTAGCTCAGCAAGTAATAAATAAATTTCTTGGATTTAATAGGGGATCCCCCTTACCCCCTTTTTTAAGAGGGATTGAGTTAACTGTCTGTAAATATATAGGTTAAGTCGTTATTATCTGAGCAAAGGACATAATCCGATATGTATTTCCTTGTTTCCTGGGGGCATTCAAATAATAGTATTATGGATAGGTATAGGATTTGAAAAGAAAAAATTATCAATAAACGATCTATCAGGAAATTAAAAGTCAAATATATATATCGAAGTAAAATGAGGTTTATAAAATGATGAGTAAAATATTTTTAGTTTTATTAATGATTTCATTATTAGTCCATTTAAATGCCAAATTATTTGGACAAGAATCAAATAACGATTGGGAAAACTCCGAAATATTTAGGATTAATAAAGAGGAAGCACATAGTACTGCAATTCCATTTGCAACTATTGAACAAGCAAAAAAGGCAGACTGGGAAACTTCTCCATTCTATAAATTGCTCAATGGAAATTGGAAATTCAATTGGGTCTCAAAACCGGCAGATCGTCCAACAGATTTTTACAAACCAGAATATGATGCGGCCAGTTGGGACGAAATTCCAGTGCCTAGTAATTGGCAAATGTGTGGTTATGGCATTCCCCTTAGTTTAAATACAGAATATGGTTTCGAAATTGTAAATCCACCCTATATTCCGCATGATAATAATCCAGTTGGATCATATATAAGAACTTTTACAATTCCAGATAATTGGAATAGAAGAGAAATATTCGTCCATTTTGCTGGGGTTAAATCTGCATTTTATATTTGGGTAAATGGTGAAAAAGTTGGGTACAGCCAAGATAGTATGACTCCGGCTGAATTTAATATAACTCCATATTTGAGAGAAGGAGATAACGTTTTAGCCGTTGAAGTCTATCGCTGGTCAGATGGCAGCTACATGGAGTGTCAGGGTATGTGGCGATTGAGCGGAATTTTAGGGATGTATATTTATTCTCCACGCCAAAAGTTCACATCAGAGATTTTTTTGTAAAAACAGATCTGGACGAAAATTATAGAGACGCACAATTAAAAATTGATGTTGAATTAAAAAATTATTCAGATGAAAAAATTAGCAATTACACGGTAGAAGCTTTTTTACTTGATGATACTGGAAATCAAGTAGGTGAAAAATTGAAAGAGTTGAATGTCAATCTTGCTGCTAATGACAAAAGAAATATTATTCTTGATCAATTAGTAATAAACCCTAAAAAATGGATTGCTGAAACACCAAATCTCTATCAAGTAATTTTAATTCTGAAAAATGAAAGTGGAAAAATAATTGAAACTACAGAATCTAAAATTGGCTTCCGTGAAATAGAAATAAGAGATTCTATGTTTTTAATCAACGGTGTTCCCGTTTATTTAAAAGGAACAAACCGACATGAAATGCATCCGAAATATGGGCAGCATATTCCACGCGAAGCAATGATTGAAGATATTAAATTGATGAAGCAGTTCAATATTAATACAGTAAGAAATTCACATTATCCAACAAATCCGTACTGGTATAAGCTATGTGATGAATATGGGATTTACCTTATTGACGAAACCAACCTTGAATCCCACGGGGCAAATGGACTATTGCCAAGAAGCGATCCAAAATGGAAGGCGGCGGCAGTAGATAGGATGAAAAGCATGATCCAGCGAGATAAAAATCATCCATCTATAATTATGTGGTCTCTCGGTAATGAAGCAGGAATGGGAGATAACTTTTTTGCTATGAGAGATTATACGCATCAAACAGACCCTTCACGTCCTGTACATTATGAAGGATATAATGAGGCTGCCGATGTGTATAGCAGAATGTATCCATCAATTCAGGATATGAAGGAATATATAGATGGGGATAATCCAAAACCATATTTCCTTTGCGAGTATCTACACTCTCTGGGTAATTC
>JAUVIB010000437.1 GCA_030592985.1 Calditrichaceae bacterium
AAATTAGCCAATAATTCCAACAATTGGGGATATTATTTTAGAATTACGGATGAGAATGGCAATGGCATAAACGACCTCAAGTATTATCCGGCAGATGAACCAACAAAAGGACTTGCTCTTAATTAATTAAAGTTTTTTGTTTTTAATATTCCTTGTTCGTTGTTTAAAAATAATGCATTATACCTTACAACTATTGTTTTTTAGTATTTAATCAGAAATTCAGGAACTCCTGATCTTCACAGATTAGCTTATCTCAAATTGGTTAACACCACAATGAAAAAGTTATGGCGTTGATTCGCCAATTACATACCTATAGTTCTAAAATTATATTGTATTGCTGCTTTTGAATCAAATCTATATTATTTATCTGTGTTAATCCGTGTTTATCTGTGGTGAGGCTTATTAAATTAAGGAACCACCCTACTTAATCGGACAGGTAGTGTCACAAATCTCCACAGATTCAGAAACTCCGGATTTCTACCGATTCACTTTCTTATCTATCAACCTGTTGGTAATTAAAGCTCCTATAAAGGTAAATATGGGAAATATTATTAATGAACGGATTAAAATAGCAAATCCTGCGAAAGTTTGAAATTCTTCATTTTGCAGATCATCATATAAATCTCCCCAAACCGCCGGAATTTCATCCATATTCTCCATTAAATTCTTCATTAGTTCAATCTGCCAATTCCCCATTATTAAAAATACAATATATTGAAAAGCAAAGGACATCACTGCGCCAAAAAGGCCGCTCATTAACCCCAGTTGAACTATTAGCGGCATAGGTAATGTCTCGTTCCCATCTTCTGAATTTAGCCGGTAATAAAAAACGGCTATAATGCCGCCAAAAGCGATACCCAAACAGCAGAGACAATTGATAAAGTTAAGATACGGCAGCGCGTCAATTAACGCCGCGGTAACTCCGCCGATAAAAGCGGATTGATACAGTAATCGATTTTCCATTTATAAATTTTCCGTTATTAATGATTCTTTGGGATCAAGTCGAATATAGGATTCGATAATCAATTTAAAAATAATAGTTCCACTTAAAACACCGCTTAACATGCGTATTTCCAACCAGTTATGATATAAACCTATTTTTTCTGAAATAATTTCTAAAATAATGGGAATAGCAATTAAAATGTATACCTTTAGAGACCAATTATCTCGTTTCTTCAACGATAGCTGCCATAAAAATACGAATACGCCACTGAGATAAATCGAAAAACAACGGGCACATACCGGCATGGGTATTGAATTAAAGAATAGACTCCTTTCCGGAAGCTGATGACAGACAGGGTCTATAAAAAAATATATGATGCTGCCGAGATAATTAAAGACATGGATATCTGAAGTAATTAAAAAAGGAGCAAGGAGAATCGTGCCTGTCCAGAAAATTAATAAAATCAATCCAATTATAAGAAATTTATTATTACCCATTTTATATATTACCGTTTCAATTTCATATAAATACCGGGTTCCTTTAAAGGTTTGAAGCCAAACTGTTTATAGAGTCCATGTGCATCTTTGGTTGCCAGCATCCAACTTTCAACATCCTTTAACTCTGGATAATTAATAATAACATCCATCATCCATTTACCAAGCCCCTGTGAACGTTTACTTTCATCTATGAATACATCTAACAAATAGGCGAATGTCGCATAGTCGGTTATCACCCGTGCAAAACCAATTTGTCTCTCTTTTTCATATAAACCAAAACAGAGAGATGTTTCCAGTGTTTTTTTAATTTTTTCCACAGAACGATCAGCCGCCCAATATGACCGCTTAATAAAACCGCTAATAACATGTAATTGTAACTTTTCTTTATCTGCGGAAACCATAAAATCATCTTTATAATAATTCATTAACAATTTCCTCCTCCTCTTTTTTCAGCAAAAAGAGGAGTAAGTCGTAATGACCTACCCATGTTAGTTCATTATTTCAACAATAAAGCTTTTTTAACCTGAGTAAAATTTCGTTTGGAATTTGCCCCAATTGCTGTAATATGAATTAAATAAAGCCCACTTGACAAATGGGAAGCGTTCCAGGTTGTTTCATGAAATCCGGCAGATTTTACAGCATTTACCAAGGTTGCAACCCTTTGACCAAGCATATTATAAATCTCAACCATAACGCTGCTTTGCTCCGGGACACAATATTTTATCATAGTGCCTGGGTTAAATGGATTTGGATAATTTTGTTCCAAATTAAAATTCTTTACCGTTCCCAACGCAACATCCTCGTCACCTATACTTGTGCCGCCTTGACCAGAATAAATATATACCTTGCCATTGACAGGATAAGAGTAAGCTCCAATGATGACATCGTCATAACCGTCATTATTAATATCACTTGCGGCAGAAACCGAGCTTCCAAAATAATTATTTTTTCCTTCTCCGTCCATTGTTATATCGACAATGCTATCCATTGAATTGCTGCCATAAAAAATATAGGCCCGACCACTATATGAGTTATAGCCATAAGCTCCCATAATGACATCATCATATCCGTCATTATTAACGTCCCCGGCAGCAGAAACCGAATATCCGAAATAATTATCTGTTTCTTCTCCGTTTAATGTTATATCGGCAATGCCATCCATAGCGCTGTCGCCATAAAAAATATAGGCTCGGCCGCTATATAAGTTATAGCCATAAGCCCCTATGATGACATCGCCATTCCCGTCGCCATTTACGTCGCCTGCGCTGGAAACCGAAGAACCAAAAAAATTCCAACTTTTTTCTCCGTTCATTGTTATATCGGCAATGCTATCCATAGTCCCACCGCCATAAAAAATATAAACCCGGCCTGTCCATTCGTTATAGCCATGAGCACCAACAATGACATCGCCATTCCCGTCATTATTAACGTCCTCGGCGCCGGAAACTGAATATCCGAAATAATTATCTGTTTCTTCTCCGTTCATTGTTATATCAGCAATACCATCCATAGCCCCACTGCCATAAAAAATATAGGCCCGCCCGGTTCCATCGTTATAGCCATGAGCCCCAACAATGACGTCCCCATAGCCATCGCCATTTACGTCCCCGGCATCGGATACTGTATAACCAAAAAAATTAGCACTTCCTTCTCCGCTCATTGTTATATCATAAATACTATCCATAACGCTGCCACCATAAAAAATATAGGCCCGACCACTATTTGAATTACAACCATGAGCTCCCACAATGATATCGTCGTAGCCGTCATTATTAATATCCCCAGCACTGGATACTGAAAAACCAAAAAAATTACCACTTCCTTCTCCATCCATTATTATATCGGCAATGCCATCCATAACACTGCCGCCATAAAAAATATAGGCCCGGCCGGTTCTATAGTTATAGCTATAGGCT
>JAUVIB010000193.1 GCA_030592985.1 Calditrichaceae bacterium
GCAGACAGATTAATAGCTGCAACATCAATAATTACTAATTCTCCTTTAATTACGGCTGATAAAAATCTTCGATTGTCAAAATCTGTAAGAACATTTTGGTGATTATGTTATTCGATCTACTCTTTACAGTAGTTCTTTAAAATATCTTATATTCATTAATTCAAATTATATCATTTTTTGTGATTGTTTTATTTATAAATTCCACTGCTCTTTTCTCCGACCAGTAACTACCATCTTTATTAAAAGAGATAAATCCCACATGCCCACCGGATTTTGGTGTTTCGAAATAAACATATTAACTTTCGGAAGCCTCTTTCGTGGGATAGCATCCACCTGAAAGGAATGGATCATTACGGGCATTAACAATCAGGGTCGGTATTTTTATCCCGGGGATAAATTGCCTGCTGCTGCATTTGCTCCAGTAATCTTCGGCATTGGAAAATCCATGAAGGGGCGCTGTATAGCGGTTATCATAATCTTCAAAAGTTTTGATTAAACCGTAGTTTGAATCGTTTAATGAATCCGGCATAAATTCCATTTTTGTGCGAATTTTTTCATGGAGCATTCGTAAAAAACGATTCATATAAAGTTTATTTTGAGGTTTTGCAAGTGCCAAAGCGCTTGCCTTTAAGTCACAGGGAACAGAAAATGTAACGGCTTGTATAATTTTCGGATCAAGCAGGAGTCCTTTCTCTCCCAAATAGACCAAGGTTAAATTTCCTCCCATGCTGAATCCGATTAAAACGATTTTATCATAAGTATTGTTATTAAGAGCATGGTTTACCACACACTCCAAATCATCCGTGGCGCCGCTATGGTAGAAACGCAGTTGGCGGTTCATCTCCCCGGAACAGGAGCGAAAATTCCAGGCGAGAGCATCCCATCCGTTACGTATAAGCGCTTTAACCATGCCGACAACATAGGATCTTTTCGAGCTGCCCTCCAAACCATGCGATATAATTGCCAGATTTTTACTACCGTTTCTTGCCCAGTCAAGGTCTAAAAAATCATTATCATTGGTTTTAATTCGTTCCCTCTGATAAAAGTCAGTTTCTATTTTTCTGAAGATCGAGGGAAAAATGGACTGTATATGTCCACTGCTCATAAAGCCGGGCGGACGATAGGTAGATTCCTGTATTAACGGCATTAGTATTCCGTTGTATCGATTAGTTTTCTGTTTTAACCTTTAAGATGAGGTTTTTATCATCGCATGAGATTACTTCCGCCTTTTGTCCCTTATTAATAGTCTCATCACTTTGCGCCTTCCATATTTCTCCGTGAATTTTTACCTTTCCTTCAGGATTAATTTTTTCCGTAACCATACCAAATTCTCCAATCATTCCTTCAGCGCCTGTTGCTGACTTTTTTCGCTGGATTTTCAAGGCCATGCCTGTGGCAAAAACAAAAAATAAAACAGTAATAATCGTAACACCGGCAATAACTTCCCACGAAACTCTTAAAAAGGGAAAGGGACTGTCAAAAAGCATAACTGTACCCATAATTAAAGACACAACACCTCCAATACTTAATAAACCATAACTTGGTATTTTAATCTCAAGAAGAAACATAATAATTGCGAAAATAATTAAAAACAGACCGGCATAATTTACCGGCAAGGTCTGCATGGCATATAACCCAAGAATCAGGCAGATACTACCAAGAACGCCAGGTAGAATAGCGCCGGGATTATACAGCTCAAGCATGAGGCCGGAAATTCCGATCATCATTAATATATAGGCGATATTAGGATTACTAATCAAATCAAGCAGACGTTGACGCCAGGTCATATCAATAGTTATTATGGTTGCGCCACGCGTATGCAGTATTTGATGTTTCCCATTGTCCAAAATGATTTCTATACCGTCAATAATAGAAAGTAGCGAATCCGTGTCAGGCGCAATAAAATCAATAACATTCATTTCAAGCGCTTCACTTGAAGTGATATTTTCACTTTCACGTATAGCTTTTTCTGCCCAATCAGCATTCCGGGATCTTTTTTCAGCCATAGCTTTTATCTTTGCTACCGCATCATTGGTTACTTTCTCCATCATGGTTTCCGAACTGCTGGTGTCCTGAGGCATCCCACCACCGGAAATTACCGGGTGGGCCGATCCGATATTGGTAGATGGGGCCATAGCCGCAATATGAGCGGCATAAGTAATAAACACACCGGCAGAAGCCGCACGGGCGCCACCGGGAGCAACATATACAATAACCGGAACATCGGAACCCTGAATGGCTTTTACAATGCGGTGCATGGATTCCATCAGACCGCCGGGAGTATCCAGTTCAATAATCAAAGCATGTGCATTTTCACGGGCTGCCTTATCTATGGATTTGATAATATATTCCGTCGCCACAGGATTAATAATACCGTTAACAATTATACGATGGATGCTTTCCGCGGAAACAAAATGGAAAGTAAGTAGAAACAACAAGATGATTTTTTTCATAACACACCTGCCTTGTTAGTTAAAAGAAGAAAAACAAAAAATAGATGGAATTTACTTTTAAAGCAAACAATTTTACCATTTTTCTAAATGGAATCCATAATTTCACCAAAAGGTGATTCACTGATTGGTAAAATGGATCTGTCTATACATAATGGGCATGGGAAAATAACTCAAAACCGATTTGGCACATAGCGATAGAACCCGGATTTAATCTTTGTCTTAGTGGATGTTGGTTATAAAGAGAAGTTTTCAAAAAAGTACCGACACCATACAAAGTTGTTTCAATCCTTGTCTTAGTGGATATTGGGCGTAAAGAAATTTGATTAATAGCAACTACAAGGGATTGTTTTTTATTTCTTTATTTTTCATCAGCAAATACTTCCATATTAGTATACATATACGAATTATTTCACCAATAAGCATAATATTAATTACGCTAAATAGTGTTATGCTAATTAGTGTAATTATTTATTAATCAGGATACAGTCTGTTAAATTCTTTATCGATTGTTTCCCAAACTTTTTTCGGATTGGTATTTTTACATTTCTTTAAAATTGATTTATAATCATTTAAATCAAATTCGATATTATTTTTCATCATCCTGAAAAGGAAATTGGCTATTACTTTGCCAATCAGGTGAATAGTATCATGCCGCGCCATATTTTTTCTTAGCATAGCATTGTAAAATTGATACGTTTCAATCGGGTCTCTTTCTTTCAACTGGTTTTCTACAATTGAATGGAATGTAATGTGTAAAAAAGGATTGGTTTCGCTGTCGGGATCATATTTCCTTTCGTGAGTAACATCGGCAAATTCAAAATCGTTATGGTATTCTTCTTTATGCGCCAGCATAATTTCTGCCAGTAGTTTTTCTTCATCATTCAAATCATCCAGTTCACCGTTTTTTACCGCCTGCCAGATTTTGTGCATGTGCTCACGGGAAACTTTGTTTAACATGTCATTTAATGATTGATTCATTGGATTACCCTTTCTTAAAATAATGCCGTTTCTGTTTTTTGTGGTAGTTGCTAGTCCAATTTAAAACCTGTAATTGGATCATAAAAATCATCTATTTGATCTTTACAAAGGTAATATATTCCATCGTTATATCCATCTGGCAAACATTTTTTAGGAATATTTATAATGTATTCGGCAAGGTTTCTTCGTGCTTGTTTCAATTACGAATTTTTATCAAAACCGTTTTCCATCTCTAAAATTTGTTGATACTTTTTCCAAAATTGTTTCGCTTGACCATCAAATTCAATAAAAATGGACGAAGTAAAATTATCATCAATAAGTTCCATCTCAATTTTCTGATCACCATCTGCATATTTCAGTTTTTCTCTTTTTTCTAATAAATTATCGGATTGAGTTTGTGAACCACCAAGTTGCACCTCCTGAAAATAGTCATTTGCCAATTTAAAAAAATCTGATTCTTGAATAATTTCTTTTCCAACTAAAATTTTCTTCGTCTTTTGTTTTAAAAAATTCTTATAAATTCCTGATGGTATCCAATCATTTGAATCTTTAAGTGAAAATAAAACAACCTCTCCTGTTACTCCATTTCTATTTTCCCGGTTTCCTTTTCATTATTCATCTTTAATCATAGCCAATCTCTAAGCATATAAAATGATTCTGCTAACAGGAATATCCATAAAGGAATGTAATCGATGACTTTCCTGCTTTCCTCTTTTAATAAGTTCTTTATTATAGTAATGTCCTTGCAAATTAGAATTATCGAGTAATTTACTTGCACAACATAAATGACAAGCATAGCAAAATCAAGGATATTTCTAAATAATCATTATTCCGTAAATCCTGTTGCTATTTCAAATTATATTGACTTTACAAAATTCATCTTTCATAGCCCGACGGTTACTAAATTTTCCAAGCAAATGATTTATAAAAAACGTTACCTGTTTCCCTATTTTTTTATCCAATATTTTTTTTAATAATTTCAACCATTCAGCCGCCTGACGGTAATAATTTCTACCGGTATTTTCATCTAAAAAATTTTCAGCGCGCATCGAGATAATGCTAAATACCTGGTCGGGATATACATTGACAATGGGACGAAGATATGCCATAGCCGGTTGTGTTTTTGATTTTTTTTGTGCAATCGATAACAGTTTTTCCCAGGCTTTTTCTTCTTGCAGCAATTGAATATAAAATCTTTCCGCAATTCCATTTTTCTCAAGACTGTTAATAAATTCCCATGCTGCCTCCCTGCCATATTCTTTTTTCAATTCCTTGTAGAGATTAATGGTTTGCACCTTTCCGGTATGCTCACACAGAATTTTCCGATAGAGTTCCGGGCTGTCTTCCTTTTTTAGATTATCATAAAAAAACGGTATAAATTCTTTGTTAAAATGAAAGGCTATATCTCCGGCTAATTGGGTTAATTTTCTTTTATCCTTTATGAAATGTATTATAAATTTTTCGGCAGCTGTCTGGTTTGTTTTATAATATTTTTCTGCAATATCCAGCCACCTTTCTTTATTATCTGTTTTCTCATAAATGGCTAATAATAATTCACAGTATTCTTCTTCAGGCAGATTTCGAGTATTCTGTAAAAGTTCTGCTAAATGAACAGCGATATTTTCACTTTTAATACAACCCAAAAATAATTCAGTAAAATCTCTTATTCGATAAATTAGTTTTTTCTTTCTATTAGCTAAACGATCAAAGTAGATGTCAATCAATTGTAAATATACATTTTCTTTAAAAGACAGCGCTGCAAAACCGGCGAAAAACTCACTTAATAATTGCTCCAAATTTGTTTCGGCTAAATCATATAAGCCTTCACGATCATAGATGCATGTCGGATCATTGATACTTTCAAAATCAACAGTTTTTACAGCCTCGTATATGGCTGATAGGTATTTGAATGATTCGATAACATTTCGGATTTCTAATAATTCCAGGACCCGGGTTTGGTATTGATTAAACATCTCATTGAACTCCGCTTCCGCCCCATCCTGCAATACTTCCCATTCGTCCCTGTACCCGTATCTTTCCGGTACGCTTTCATAAAAGCGCGCATAATCTTCTAAATCGAAGGCTTCCATTTCCCCTTTTATTTTGTTTGCCAGAATGTCAATATCAATATTCTTACCCAAATTTTCCGGGCCTTTAATCATTACTTCAAAGCGGTTTAACAACATGGGGGATTCATTCAGCGCTTCAATTAGGAATTTATCTTTTTGATCTTGGGTTGCCTCCTTCAATAAGGAGATAATGTCTGGTGGGGGGGGAATAACCTCCTGTATATCTTTCATTTTTGATAATTTGCTCTTGTTATCAACCATCCAAAGTCCCAAAGCAATTCTATGTTTGCAAAATCCTTCATAAGGACAGGTGCATGTAAAAAAGTTTTCATCTTCATTTATCTCAGCTTTAACGTTATAAAGGCGGGTTCCTAAAACTTTAGCAACGATTTGGTTTTCTGAAATATCTACATTCTGTACAGCCCCATCGTTATACAAATCTTCGCCTCTCCAAAAAATTCGATCAGGAACAAAACTTTCCAAGTATTCTATTGTAATTTCTTTCATTAATGATATACCTTCTTTTTATGTGAATATAATCAAACGAATCCGTTTTCTAATTCCCAATAGCAAATAGCCGGTGAGCAGTGACAAATAACCAACAACCAAAATCCAGTAACCAGTAACAAGCAACCCCCAACCATCCCCAACCCTTCCCTTAGAAATGAAAGGGAGTTTGTAAATTATAGCTATAATTTCTGTCTTTTTAGTAAATATGCATTGCTCCCCTTGCCCTAATTTTAGGGAAAGGGGTCGGGGGATAGGGTCATAAATTGGACATAATTCCACCAGTTAACATATTTCGTATTATTGTTACACCCTTAACCTGACGGCTATGCCCCAAAGGGGCAGGTAGCAACCAGCTTCACTCTTCCCCGTCA
>JAUVIB010000497.1 GCA_030592985.1 Calditrichaceae bacterium
ACAGGTTTTTATCAATCTGATCGTGAATGCTATTCATGCCAGTGATAAAAATGGAGCAACAATTTCTGTTTCCACAAAACTTATTAGTCTGCCGCCCTATGGAATAACACAAGTGAAAAATGCCATTTGCCCCAATGGTCACAATTTAATTGATCAATCCATCAAAATTAAAGGAATGCCAACGATTCGGGTACAGGTACAAGTTGACGGAAAAGTGGGCTATATAAATCTTGATCCAATATATGGTAAGAATAGAAATAACTATGGTATTAAATTAGAGAAAGGTTCAAAGTACAATATATCCTGCCCCAAATGTAATATTCCCTTAATAGATAAAAATAAAAAATGCCCTAAATGTGGCAGCCCGACTTACTTTTATGAAATTCCTGGTAAAGGCCGGTTTGAAGGCTGTGCTCTAAAGGGTGGTGAGTGGCAGCATTGGCAGGCGGTTGAAGATGAAGGCCAAAAAGAATATATTGAAATTAAAGTCGAAGATGAAGGGTGTGGAATTCCTAAAGAAAATATATCTAAAATTTACGAACCCTTTTATACGACAAAAGGCCAAAAAGGCACCGGCCTGGGTTTAGCTGTTATTTGGGGAATTATCGATAACCATAATGGACGCATCACCGTTGATAGTGAAGTGGGAAAAGGGACTGCATTTACAATTCGTTTACCGATTGCAAAAAGTTAGTATCGTGATACATGTTATATATCCTGTTTCTGGCAACAGCCTGGGAGGGCGGACGCCAAACTTGCGGATGTTGAATAGTGAAGCCAATGATGCAGTACCTTGTAAAAAGGACACAATTAGAAAAGTTGATTAAATCATTGGAATTTAGTTATGAATAATCAATTTAAGATACTCGCAATTGACGATGAACGCGTTGTCCTCGATTCTATTGTTAAGCTGTGCGGGGCGGAAGGTTGGCGGGTTAACGACGTCATCGACGCCTCTATCGGCTTAAAAATATTGGAAGAGAAATCATATAATTTAATCATCTGTGATATTATGATGCCGGGAATGGATGGGTTTGAGTTCATGGAGCGCCTGCGTAAAAATGATATAAAAACCCCGGTTATTATTACGACCGGTTTTGCTACTGTAGAGAACGCTGTCAGGTCTTTACAAAGCGGGGCCATCGATTTTTTACCGAAACCGTTTACATTTGATGAATTAATAAGTTGTGTAGGAAGAGGACTAAAATACAGTGAAATTCAGGGACTTATCAGCAATATGCCGATTGATTCGGACTCTGTTGATGATACGGTTGTGTATATTCCCTGTCCACCAAAATATAAACGTCTCGGATTTTCTTCCTGGACTTTCCAGGACGAAGACGGCACTATAAAAATTGGTTTAACTGATTTACTTCTCAGAACGATTGATAGCATCGAGAAAATAGAATTAAATAATATTGATGATGAAATTATACAAGGTATTACATGTTATCAAATAAATACAGAAGATCAATTAACGCATAATATTTTGGCGCCTGTTAGCGGACGTATTATCAAGCGGAATGAAATGGTTGTAAATGATCATACTTTAGTCGAAAAAGATCCATATTTTAGGGGTTGGATTTACACAATAGTACCTGATAATTTAGCGCATGAAGAACAGCATTTAGTGCCTTGCAGTTCAGACATGATCTAGGGAATAATTAAATTTTGACTAAAGATTAATTTGGCGCAGATAAATCTTTGTATATAAATTGATATTAAAATAAAGGAGAATTCGATGAGCGTCCTACTATTAATTGTTGCAGTTGCCTTATTTATTCTCGCGGATATAGCCATCCGTGCAATTATTAGAAAAAAAACAGAAAAAAAATTACGTAAAGAAAGAGAAGAAGCGCTTGAGGTAAATCTTAATCTGGATTTCAGCCACGAAGCAAAAACCCTGAAACGTGTAGAAGTTGAGAACCCCAGAGCAAAAATATTAGCCGTTGATGATGAAGAGATTATTCTCAGTAGTTCCAGAAAAATTCTTGTATTAGACGGATACTCGGTTGATACCGTTGAAACAGGTCAGGAAGCGCTTGGCCTGATTCAGAAACGTCATTATGATTTTGTTTTTACAGACTTAAAAATGCCGCAAATGGATGGTGTGGATGTTTGTAAAAGCGTAAAACATCTAAGGCCGGATATTGATGTTATTATTATCACCGGGTATGCTTCTGTTGATACGGCTGTGGAAACTATGAAATACGGAGCGCTGGATTATGTTCAAAAACCATTTACTGAAGATGAATTAAACACAATGGTTAGAAAATTCCTCCATAAAAGGAAGGACCGTATTTCCAAACAACTTAAGTCCAAAGTTCATATCACTCATTCGACGGAAGAAGAATCGCGAGATACTATTGCCTTTTCTATTCCGGGCGGTGTTTTTATTTCGGAAGGTCATTGTTGGGCTATGGTGAATCCTAATGGAAAAGTTGATGTGGGTATTGATGATTTTGCAAAAAAAATAATCGGTAAAGTAGAAGATATTGATTTACCAAACTTAGGAATGGAAGTCCGGAAAGGTCAGCATCTGTTCAGTGTTTTACAAAAAACACATTCCATTCCATTCAACTCTCCTGTAAGCGGAAAAGTTACGGCGGTTAATAAATTGTTACTGGATGATCTCGAACAATTGGATTATTCTGCATATGATAAAAACAGGATTTGTAGTATTGAAGCGGCAAACTTAGATAATGAATTAAAAGAGCTTAA
>JAUVIB010000262.1 GCA_030592985.1 Calditrichaceae bacterium
AGAAATATTAGTCGGAGATACTCTGAATATACATCGCCATGCTCATTTTGAAACCATTCCTCTGCCTGGTGGTGATTCGGCCATCAAAGAGCCATGGAAAATTGCTTTGAGTTATCTTTATCATACATTTGGTGATAATCTACCGGATTTACCATTTTTAAATCACCATCCGCTTGATGTTATTATCAATATGATTCAGAAAAAGATTAATAGTCCTCTTACCAGTAGCTGCGGACGTCTGTTTGATGCGGTAGCAGCTATGAGCGGTGGACATCAGACCATTCACTATGAAGGACAGGCGGCTATCGAGCTTATGCAGGCTGTTGATAATCTATCGGTTAAAGCTTTTAATTATAGTGACGAAACGCCGATAATTCCTATAAAGCCCATAATTGAATCTGTTGTGAAATCTCTGCAGGACGGAGAACATTATTCCATGATTGCCGCACGTTTTCATAAAACTCTCATTGACTTATTTAGCCGGATTTCCTTAAATTGCAGCAGGCGATATCAAATTAAGGATATTGTATTAAGCGGCGGTGTATTTCAAAATGAGGTTCTTTTAAGCGGTTTAACGGAATCTCTTACAAAAACCGGCTTAAAGGTTTACAGTAATAAACTAATTCCTGCAAATGACGGAGGAATTGCTCTCGGGCAGGCGGTTATCGGTCGCGCGCTTTTACACGCTGGACAGAAGACTGTCAGGTTCAGGAGTGAATATATTTAGTTTTGGCCACAGACTTACACGGATGAAACACAGATAGAAAAAAATACAAAACCTTCATTTTTAATCCGTGTTAATTTGTGAATATCTGTGGCTAATTATTAAAGTAAATTTATAATAAAATGTAATCAAAGGAGATACTATGTGCCTTGCGGTACCGGGTAAAGTAGTTAAAATATATGAAGAGGGCGGACTTAAAATGGGTGAAATTGATTATAGCGGAACGATTAATTCTGTCTGTCTTGAATATGTCCCTGAAGTTGAAACCGGACAATATGTCATCGTACACGCCGGATTTGCCATATCCATCCTTGATGAAAAGGAAGCACAAAAAGTATTTGAAACCTGGGATGAGGCTCTCGATAAAGCACGGGAACAGGGGTTCACTATTGAAAACAATCCGCTTGCGGATATAAACAAAAAATAGGGAGCTTTTTTTTGAAATATTTAGATGAATACCGCAATCCGGAAATCGCCCGTCAACTTCTTGATAAAATCAGGGAAACGGTAACTAAGCCATGGGTAATCATGGAAATATGCGGAGGACAAACTAACTCCATTATTAAGAACGGCATCGATCAGCTTTTACCCAAAGAGATTGAACTTGTTCACGGTCCGGGCTGTCCTGTTTGTGTAACACCATTGGAAATGATTGATCAGGCAATTTCTATAGCACAACGACAGAACGTAATTTTCACATCCTTTGGCGATATGCTGCGTGTGCCCGGAACGGAGAAAGACTTGCTTCAGGTTAAATCCGAAGGCGGTGATATACGTATGGTTTATTCTCCTTTGGAAGCATTAAAAATGGCTCGTGAAAACCCTGATAAAGAAGTGGTTTTCTTTGCTATCGGTTTTGAAACAACCGCGCCGGGGAATGCTATGGCGCTCTTTCAGGCCGCCCGCGAAGGTTTAAACAATTTTAGTGAAGTGGTTAGCCATGTATTGGTACCTCCGGCTATGCAAGCGCTTCTATCTTCACCTGATAACCGGGTTCAGGCTTATCTTGCGGCCGGACATGTGTGTACTGTAATGGGATATAATGAATATTTTCCCATTGCTGAAAAATATAAAGTTCCCATAACACCCACAGGATTTGAGCCGGTTGATATTTTGCAGGGTATTCTTTCTGTTGTAAAACAACTTGAAAAAGGCGAATACACTGTTGATAATCAATATGCCCGAGCTGTAAGTGCAGATGGCAATCCTGCCGCCCAAAAAATTATCAACGAAGTCTATGAGATTTGTGACCGCAAGTGGCGGGGAATCGGAGAAATTCCAAGGTCTGGTATGTGCATTAAGGAAAAGTATGCCGCCTATGACGCATCAAAAAAATTTAATGTAAGTCACATTAAAGCAGAAGAACCGCAAGAGTGCATTAGCGGATTGATACTACAAGGACTAAAAAAACCACCGGAGTGTCCGGTTTTTGGAAAATCCTGTACACCGGAACATCCACTCGGAGCGACTATGGTTTCCGGTGAAGGCGCTTGCGCAGCCTATTACCGCTATCAACGATTTGCGGATGCGCTTAAAAAATAAGATTCAAGGTTAAAGGTTCCAGGTTAAGAGGCTATCCGTGCAGTGTTCAAGATTAATCAGATTATAAGGTTTCTTAGTGAGTCGCTTGTCCGTGTGGTTTTACATTATTCATTCATTGCTACTAAACATTGTTCACTATTCATTATTTTTTGATAATTAATAATTAATCATTAACCATTATTTTGGAGTCATACAATGTCAATAGATATTATAAACTCTTTCTCATGCCCGCTGCCAAAGATGGATTATAATACGATACAATTAGCCCATGGTGCCGGTGGACGATTATCAGCAGAATTGATAGATAAAATATTTTTACCCTGTTTTGGTAATGAAACGTTAAATCTCCTCGAAGATCAGGCATCATTAGAAATCAGCAATAATCGTATCGCCTTTACGACCGATTCCTTTGTCGTTAATCCGGTCTTTTTCCCCGGAGGGAATATCGGTGAGTTAGCTATCAATGGGACTGTTAATGATATCTGCATGAGCGGCGCGGAGGCTAAATACCTAAGCGTCGCCTTTATTCTTGAAGAGGGGCTTAATATTGAAGAATTGCACACTATTGTAATTTCCATGAAAAATGCCATTGATAAAGCCGGTATTCAGATTGTAACCGGAGATACAAAGGTGGTCAATAAAGGCGCTTGTGATAAGTTGTTTATTAATACAAGCGGGATCGGCGTTATTAAAGAGGATATTCATCTTAGCGCCGCTAATCTCCAACCCGGAGATAAAATTTTACTTTCAGGCACTATTGCCGACCATGGCATGGCGGTCATGACTGTGCGTGAAGGGTTGTCCTTCCGATCAAAGATTTTAAGTGATACAGCAGCGCTCAACGGCCTGGTTAAAGACATGCTTTCCGTGAGTAAAAATATACGCGCCATGCGGGATCCCACACGGGGAGGGCTGGCAACCACATTAAATGAACTGGCTAAAAGCTCCAAAGTGGGTATTCATATATTTCAAAAAACGATTCCTGTTCGGGAAGAGGTAAACAGTGCCTGTGAAATATTGGGTATTGATCCGCTTTATGTTGCCAACGAAGGAAAATTGATCGCGATCGTTCCTGCCAAAGCAGCCGACAAAATTTTAGATAAGATGAAAAAAAATGAATTTGGTAAAAACGCCTGCATCATCGGGGAAGTAACTAAAGAGCACGCAAGTATGGTAATCATGGAAAATGAACTCGGTGTTGACCGTGTAATTGATGTCCCAACCGGGGAACAGCTGCCGCGCATTTGTTGAGACAACGGATTTACATAGAATCACTCAATTTAGGTAAAAATTAAATAACATTGCTATAATTTGCAACCAATCTCTAATATCATGTTTATTCCGTGTTAATCAGTGAAAATCCGTGGCCGATTCATTCTTTATTAAGCATATCCCAAATAAAAAAACACAGAATCATTCCTTACTTCAACAGCACCAGCTTCTCAATTACCTCTTTTTTCTCATCACCGTCTTTTATAATTACCTTGTACAGATATACGCCATTGGCGATAAGATCGCCGTCTTTATCACGGCCGTCCCAACCATCGTCAGGAAGTTCATTATAACCCGAAATGGAAGATAGCCCATTTAGTTCCTGAATTAAACGACCGCTTACCGTATAAATTTTGATGATGACGTCGGCGCCGTCACGATTGGTTTGAAAAGTGAATTTGGTGTTTTCCCTAAATGGATTGGGATAATTTATTACATCCGTAATAAATAGATCGGTGGTTTCCGAAACCTGTACATCCACCATTTCAGAACTGGGATTATTAAGATTGTCAAAGGCTGTTATTATTAACTGATGTGTCCCCTCCTCTAACTCATTCATGGGATAATTAATAATACCTTTTTGAAAACTATTCTTATTATATAAAAAATATCCCGATAAATTAACAGGTTTATTATTGTCTATCTGCAGGATAATATTGTGCCCTGTCTCTCCGGTGATATTTATTCCCTGATCGTCATGTATTTCTGCAATCAGAGTTGGCTGCCGGGTAATATAATCTCCTGTAGAAAAATTTTCCTGGTTTCTGAAATAAATGTCTATTTCCGGTCCATGTGAATCGCTAACCGCATTGTTCGATCCATTAATCAGCAGCTTATCATTTACACCAAGGGCTGTTTCTCCACTCTGAGAATCCCAGGCATATACGGTTAATCGTCCACTATTTTTATCCTTATACCGGATTGATTTGGGAATAATGAACTTCCCCGTTAGCTCACCGGCCTCTGCGCTTACTTCTCCTTTAAAAAGCAGCGGCCCCGGCAGAGTATAGTATTTATTACCACCGGTTGTTACCGATTCATAAAGGGCGTCATTTACAATAAGTACAGCGCCTCCTTCAAATGAATTATTCGCCTTATTATCGGTTAACACGTGTCCTTTAACTTCTACAATACTTAAAGCTTTTAAAGTATCAGGCGTTATAGAAGAGATTTCAATCTTTGATCTTGGATCAGCGAGATGCATGGTCGGGTCTGCAAAAAGATGATATTTTTGGTCATTAACACCGGAGCCTGTTGAAAGAAATTTTGCTTTACCAAGTGTAGTCGAAGGATTCCCGGAGGGAAATAATTTTCTGAAAAATTTAGAAACAAATGTATAATTTTGGCCGGAATATACAAGCCGGGAAGATGCTAAAACAGCTATAGCGCCTGCGTTTTCCTTCCAAATCAAGGCCTCTGTAAAACTGGGATCATGAGGGTCATCATATTTTCCAAAATCACAGGTTGCAGCACAAAAAAAGCTTAATTTCCCTTCATTACTTATCATTCCCAAATCGCGATTCATATTGAATACATCTTCATGCGCCCAACGGGTTGGCGAGCCATGCCCGATATAATTGATGATTAACGATCCCTGGTTGATGTTATCCATAAGAGCACGGTTGGCTGCCGGTATAATACGGCCAAAACCGCCCGCCTCTTCCGGGTATGCCGATAGATATACTTTTTTTATATTGAATTTTGAAATCTCACTCATACTGGCTAATTTTTCTGATTGCACCTGATGTATCCATTGAATATCATTCGGGTTACTTACTTTTTCATCATCGGCCACAAAAGTGA
>JAUVIB010000049.1 GCA_030592985.1 Calditrichaceae bacterium
GGATAGAGCTGTTGTTGGTTCGGCTGTCCCTGTGAAATCAGAATTAAAACTGGAAAGTAATAAAGCCGAATTTGCGGCGGATTATTTCACGGAAAGGCGAGAAGTTGGCGTGATTAATATTGGTGGGCCCGGTATCATCATGGTAGATGGTGATAAATATAAGCTTGATTATCGTGATGCGCTATATATCGGTAAAGACAGCAAAGAAATTGTTTTTAAAAGTAATAACTCCGCTAAACCTTCGCGATTTTATATTGTCAGCTATCCGGCACATGCGCATTATCCAACACGCCTGGCAAAATTCAATGATGCTGCTCCTGTTAAGTTAGGGAGTATGGAAGAATCAAATAGACGCACTATTTATAAATATATTCATCCGGACGGAATCAAAAGCTGTCAATTGGTAATGGGATTTACACACTTAGAACCCGGTAGTGTCTGGAATACGATGCCCCCGCATACTCATATCAGAAGGTCTGAAGTCTACATGTATTTTGATCTTGATGAGAATGACGCCGTTTTTCATTTAATGGGTAAATCGGATCAAACGCGCAATATCGTTGTTCGTAATGAACAGGCTGTGATTTCACCGGTCTGGTCTATTCATTCCGGAGCCGGTACAAGAGCCTACAACTTTGTCTGGGGTATGGGTGGAGAAAACCAGGTATTTGATGATATGGATTTTGTGCAGATTTCAGACTTGAAATAAATTGCGCATAAAAATAATAAAGGAATTTACTATGCAGTTTCAGATGCTCGACTGGATTGTGATTGGAGGTTAATTCTTAATCTTGGCAAGAATTACCTGGTGTCTGCTGGTTTTAGGCTGGGTAATGGCGCCATTTTATATGCGGTTAAAAGTTTTTACCATGCCGGAATTTCTGGAAAGACATTTTTCTCCGGCATCGCGCACGGTTCTTTCTTTAATATCCCTCGTTGCCTGTGTATTAACTAAAATTGCCGTAGGTATTTTTGCAGGGGGTATTGTTTTTAGTGTTCTGCTTCCGGAAATGAATTTTTTGGGATTAAACAGCTTTTGGTTTGGATCAATTCTTGTAATCGTTTTAACCGGTATTTATACAATCATCGGCGGCATGCGCCCATTATCGGGTTATGGTATTGGACAACCGATCAGTATATTGTTCAGCGTGTATTGAGCGCTCCTAATGAAAAAGAGGCACGTCGTGGTACTATCTTTGCAGCATTCCTTAAACTATTACCGGATTGACCTTTAGTACCATTTCCACAGAAGACCGGGCAGAATCCCGCTCAAGCTGGTCAAAGATAGATGTAATTGCATCAGTTGTTCTAATTGCTTCGATTATAGCAATTTATGTATATTTTAGCGGCTAATAGTTTTTAAAAAATAAAATATTTAGTTTATAACTATTTTGGTTGTGGAAATTCTTCATTATTAATAGTAAGAAAATTGTAATCATTTAATGTATTAAATCTGATTTGTATTGGAAATAGTTTTGGTTTAACTTAAACTTTTTTGTTTAATTATTTGCTTATTTTAAGTGAACTTAAGCAACCAGTTTAATTTATTTACAGTGAAATAATACTTCCCAATTGTTTTTTAAAGTAATAAGAAAGGATTTATATGAATTTTAACTATTTAGATATCATAATAATAGTGATCTATGTTGCATTCATATTTTTTGCCGGCGCAATTGTAAAAAAATATATAAAAGGGATAGATGATTATCTTGTTGCCGGTCGCTCAATGGGATTTAATCTTGGTTTAATTTCACTTATGTGTACAGAGATAGGAATGATAACCTATGTATATTATGCCGAGCTTGGATATAAAGCCGGTTTATCCGCTTTGATGGTTGCGGTGCCGCCGGTAGTTGCTTTATTATTTCTTGGTAAAACAGGGTTTGTAATTAAGAAACTAATGGAAATGAAAATTATGACCGTACCGGAATACTTTTCGAAAAGGTATAGTAAAGGTGTTCGTTTTTATATCGGTATTTTAATGGCTGTTGGTGGGATATTGAATTTTGGGGTTTTCCCGGGAGTTGAGGCTAAATTTATAAATATAGTAACAGGTATTCCTGAGCAGCATCTGCTTTATACGATGGTCATATTGTTAACAGTTGTATTGCTTTATACACTTGTTGGCGGTATGGTTTCAGTCATTGTTACTAATTATGTACAATATGTTTTACTGAGTTTTGGAATGGTTGCAATTACAGTCCTTGGCTTTTATGCGATCGGTTGGAATGGAATTGTTGATTCAATTAGCACGGTAATTGGTGATAAAGGAATAGATCCCTTTTTTCCCTCATTTATTGAAGGGGAGTTTGGGCTTGGGTTTTTAGTTTGGCAAATATTAATGTGGGTTTCATTGCTGATTGGCTGGCAGGCAATGTCGGCAAGATTGTTCGCGTCAAAGGATGCCAAGACAGGTCAAAGGATTTACACATGGTCTGCTTTAATGTTTTTTGCAAGAGCGATCATCCCAATATTCTGGGAAATAATTGCTTTTGGATATTACACCAATCTCGGTACCGCTTCGGGGATGAATGGAATAGATTCCTTACCCAATTTGATTAAAGATACGATTCCTCATGGAATTTTAGGGTTGATTTTTGCTGGTTTATTAGCCGCTTCCATGTCAACATACGCAAGTTATCTGTTATCCTGGAGTTCCATTGTATCACAGGATATTATCGGAACTATAATAAAATTTTCCACTGGTAAGGAGCTTAATTCAAAAAAACAGCTAACTGTTAGCCGTATAACAATGGCCGTTGTAATGATTTTTATTATCTGGTGGTCACTATTTCATAAGGTAGAAGGTTACCTGTATTTCTATCTAAATATGACCGCAATGCTATTTATTCCCGGTACATTGATTTGTATTTCGTTAGGGGTTTATTGGAAAAAGGCAAGAACGCTTGGAGCATATCTCGCAATCACATTCGGGGCGATACCTCCATTGTTATATTTGATATTCCCTGATGAAATTCTCAAATATGCATCGGAAATTGGTTATGGTGGCTTCATAGTAGCGCTAATTGGTATGCTTATAGGTTCGGCAATTCAAAACAAATATAATCCTAAAAAAGTGACGGAGGTGGCATAATGGGATTTTGGGAAATATATTGGATTATGAATATAGTTTTTGCAGTGGTTTCTTTTACAATTTTTTCAGTTTATGTTTTAATTAAGGGATATGGAGAGGTTAAAGAGATGCTAAAAACACTTAACGATAAAGCTGAATAAGTTGTTAAAGAGAAAAAATAGCCCGTCCTATCTTTTTAATTTTATCAAACTTTCGTATAATTTTAATAACTTTACTCGAATATTAAGGATGCTGTAATGAATAAAATAAATACAACTGTATTGGCTATTGGCGCACATCCGGATGATGTCGAATTTTTATGTGCCGGTACATTAGCCTTACTAAAAAATAAGGGTTGGAATATACACATTGCAACAATGACACCGGGAGATTGCGGATCAGCTACTTTAAGCCGTGAGGAGATTAGCTGCATTCGAAAAAAAGAGGCGACTCTTTCCGCTTCAATGCTTGATAGCGGCTATGATTGTATGGAGAGTGAAGATTTATTTATTAGTTATGACAAAAAAACATTAACCAGAGTAACCAGGTTAATCAGAAAAGTTAAACCTACAATTGTTATAACTATGAGTCCATCCGATTATATGGTTGACCATGAAATGACAAGTAAAATTGTTCAGACTTCCTGCTTTGCTGCCGGCGTTGTGAATGTTGAGACAGATAATGTAAAAGCTTATGATAAAATACCCTATTTGTACTATATGGATCCCATCGAGGGTAAAGACAAATTTGGCCATAAAATAGAGGCCGGTATAATTGTTGATATATCAGACGTCATTACTATTAAAGAAAAGATGTTAGCAGCTCATAAAAGTCAACGTGAATGGCTTCTGCAGCATCATGGAATGGATGAGTATATAATCGCAATGAAAACTTTATCTGCTGATCGCGGAGAAGAGATAAAAAAAAATTTTGCGGAAGGGTTCCGGCAGCATTTAGGACATGCATTCCCTCAGGACGATATCCTTAAATCTGAACTTGGTGAAGCAGTCCATTTAATGTAATAAAGTAATAATTTGAAAAGGGAGTATCAATATAAAACTGATATTCCCTTTTTGTCGTTATTAGAGGAATTTAATTTCCCCAATAAAATCACCATTCACTACTTACCATTTACGATTTACTGTTTTTAAAAGTGATATAACAGATATACCGTATTATAATTACCGCCGCCGCTGATACGGCCAAACAATTGTGAAGTTCCGAAAATACCGGAACGATGATGCAAGCTGTAACCAAGCCACCAGTGTTTCAATTGTTCACCGCCAAAAATATCTCCTATATTAATATCAATAGTAGGGTTAAGGTAGTTGAGCAGTTTACTGGGTCTGTAATCTTTGCCTTCCAGCTCATCTTTCTCTACATAAGGTACCTGATTTGCATAAGACCAACCTTCACCAAAACCAATGCGCCAGCGCACGGGCCACGGAATAGTAAAATAAAATTGTATCCCCAGAACCACCTCTTGCCCGGTACCCTGTACCGAAGATTTCCAATGCCAAACGAAACCGCTTGTTAAATATATATCAATTGGCAGCGAAAACAGATTATCCGTCAAAGGGTGGCCGTAAAAAACACTTGTTAATCTGTTGTTATAGGGATCGGAAATATTTTGAAATCTGAGAATTTCATTTAGTGATGATACAGAAGCCCAACCATGAGATACCCGGATGTAGGGAGAAATAGAGAGTTCATCCTTACGAATTTTTTTGTGGTCATTGGAGAATCCGGCTCCAATAAAAAATTCAGGAACGAATTTATTATTAACAAATTCCACATCCCGTACCTTCTTTTCCAAATAAGTCAATTTCACCGATCCGTATAAATATAGATTTGTCCAAACGCGTAAATTGGCAATGATTCCTGCTGACAATTCCATGCCTGCATTAATATCCTGCACCGTTAGCCCGTAGTAGTAACTATTGAATTTTTTGCTTTTTAATTTCACTTCGGCATGAGGTGTGAAACGCATATTCCCAAAATTTTGATCTAATCCTAAGCGAATGTTGGTGGAGTAATGTAGCTGCCAGTCGCTCATTAATTCAAAGTCAAGGAAAGATAGTCCAATTGGTTTATATCTCGCTTGTAATCCACCGTGTAATTCATCACCCTGGATACGATTTTGGTATTCTTCGGGAAAATCAAAAAAACGCAGTCGGCCAATGGCGCTAAATCGCCATGTATCATTTTCATAGAATTTATATCCGCCTTCAATGCCACGAAAATAAAATCTTTCTCCCTGGAAAAATATAAGCGGAACAATCGTGCCCACATATTTTTCACCTTCCGTAGTAAATGGAATGTATGCTGAGCGATGGGCCATACCAATTGCCCAAGGCTGTTCAGACCATGTTTTTTGTTTTACTTCCTGTGCTATAACCATTTGAGCGCTAAAGATGATGATTATAAAATAATAAACAATTTTTCTATACGTCATAGAATTCTCCTATTATTTAATTACGGATTATGTTCTTTGCTCAGCTAATAACGACTTAACCTCGATTTACAGACAGTTAACTCAATCTCCCTTAAAAAAGGGGGCAAGGGGGATGTATTCCTTTTAAATCCAAGAAATTTATTTATTACTTGCTGAGCTATAGACATAATCAATTTAACTATTGTAATTATTACTTAAAAAGCTTCTTCAAGACTAAAATAAACACCATTTGTATTATGGCCAAATCCCATATCCATGCGGAGATTAATTCTTTGTTTTTGATTAAATACAAATCTAAGGCCAAACCCATAGGCATTTTTAAATTCCCGGATGTTAAACTTGCCGATACTATTTGATACATCGCCTACGGCAAAAAAAGCGACAACTCCCAGTCTCCACCATACTATTTTCCGATATTCAATCTGAGCAGTCATGAATTGTTTATCGATATAGCGGCCTTTGAAATAACCACGCATATGTTTGTCACCTCCCAGAGCCGGCATACTGAAGAATGGAGGATTTCCGTCCGTGAAATTACCATAAAATTGGACTGCAACTATATGTTCTTTTCCCATATCAAAGAAATGACGCATATCTAAAATATAATTATTGTACGTGTATATACCACCAAGCGCTCTCCCATAAAAATTGATCAGAAATTTGTAGTATCCATTTTTTGTGGGATAAAATATATAATTGCGCCTATCATAAAGCCAGACAAAGCCAAACCCTGTGTTTTTACCACCTTCGTCTCCCTGAACGTCTCCATGGCTTAAATAGGGGTGATTCTCGGTATCATAGATACTAGTTTTCGATAATTCCATTACAAAGCCGGTTTTTAGTTTGGGAATAAAAATGCCCTTTGAAACAACTTCTCCATAATACTTTATCCGGTTAATCGAATAAGCCGCATTTTCAATTTCGGGCGTAGTATTACCAATTCCATAATATTTTAGTTTTTCTTTAGAATATTTAATCTCTCCTTCAAGATAGTAATGACGGGTTCCGGGAAAATATATATAGGGGATAATGGACAGAGAATACTGATTTGTCTTCGAATACCAGGCGGATACCTTGATATTTGAAGTTTGTATAAATTTGATTTTATCCAATCTAAATGTGGCCATTGCTCCTGCGCCCACAGCTACATCGGTCTCTGGTGTGTAAAATGCAAAGGGATAGCCAATAATACTAAACTTTCCTGATTCGGTTTTTAAGGTATCCGTGGTGATAATTTTTCCCTCTTGTGCGATTAAGAAGGAAAAAGAAAGGAAAAGTATCAATGCGGTAATTTTCATAGAATAAATCGACTTTTTGGGTGTGAAATAAATAGATTCTGTCATTATTTCCCTTAAAAAAACGTTTATTTCGAACCGGAAAATTTTCCAACCAGCATAGCAATGATTATGGCCACATATAATTGACCGGTTACTGAAGCCAGGATAGCGAGTGACTTTGAATAAGGTTGTAATGGTACAATATCACCATATCCCAGGGTTGTAAAGGTTACAAATCCATA
The DNA here is from genome assembly GCA_030592985.1 of Calditrichaceae bacterium. Classification (GTDB taxonomy): domain Bacteria; phylum Calditrichota; class Calditrichia; order Calditrichales; family Calditrichaceae; genus JAUVIB01. The sequence goes on from JAUVIB010000049.1 coordinate 7,048, forward strand.
GTACATATATTCACTAAAATAATCACCCGTATTATTTATAATAGAATCGCGAAAAGGAAAATTGAAAGCATTAACATCAATTATCATAAAAATAGTTATTAATAGAGAAAACACCAAACCAAGAAGAAGGTAGACATTGATGGCTTCCAATATCACTCTTAAATTTACCTGCTTTGAGCGGGCTACCTGAATAACAAGAAAGACGACAACCGTAAAGAAGAAGATAGCATTTAATCCTTTTGAAAGACCGTTAATTATCTCGAAATGTAATACTTCTGTTAGTATTTCTACAATCATGATGCCAATTGCTGCAATAAACATTGGGACACGGTGTCTCTTTATGGATAGTACAGCAGTGAGATAGGTTAACGTTATAAGGAGATTAAATACAGTATGATGTATCGTACGGGGGAAAAGAGGCGCCACAAAGATAGTGATAAATACTAAAATAAATACGATAAAATTAGCAATTGTTGTAGTTTCTGAATGGTTTAAGATATCCCGGATAGTCATCATACGTACTTCCTAATGATAAAATTTAATACTAAATAAGAATTTTCCCGACTGTAAAATAATTTAATATAATTCAGTGAAAGCATGAAATCGGTTTTTATTTTGTATGTTATTTCCACAAATATTGATACGCTATTGTGATAACGTCAAAATCAGACCCGAGTCTGGTATATACTCCTGTATGTGCTATCAATTTTATAGAGTGTTGCCGATTTAATGGCCAGGTAATTGCGCCGCCTATTCGCCAGTTTTTTTGAAAAGTAGTCTGTTTTATTTCATTAATGCTAATCCTGCCGCCATCGGCATAAGCGCCATCTATGGCAATCCAGGGACCAGATATAAATTGGTAACTGATATGCCACTGAAGTGTATAAATAGGTTCTTGTTTTACCACCATCGTTTCTAAAAATTCCTTATTTTCAGTAAAAAACCAGATGCCGGCATATGCTTCAAGGTACCAACGGGCCAGTCTTTTCGAAACCCCTATTTCAGGCTTAATACCAAAGCGATTCGAGCCAAGGTTAACACGTTTAGATTTATCATACTGCCCCACAGGAACGCTAATTACCAGGCTGGCGCCAATAATCGTTTCCTGTTGAAAACGTTTAAAATCCTTTAAAGAGACTGCTGGTGAGCCAAATAGATTTACGGCCAGACGCAAACGTGTATCGGTAAAACCGGTTTTTGTACCGCTTGTATCTTTTCCGGCAATTTTTACATCTCCGGCCATGTGCATATAGGGTTGAGTAATCTGAAATTTCCATAATTTTCCCAAAAAACCAATCGACCTGGCATAAGTGATAGCTGGAGTGTGTGTCACTACTGTAAAATCTTCTATAGGAAGCGCCGGATCACTTAAAATATTTCCCGAACCATAGGAATAAGAAAGGACAACAATATTTATATCCATTGGAATATTGGCATATATACGTGGCTCTATCTCTTGAGCGGAAACCAGCCATACCATAGGAAATAAAAGCATAATAATTCTATACATATCCGGATATACCCTTTGTGCTAGTTTCCATAGTCACACCAAATTTATAAGTAAATAAACCGGCTCTTAAAAATCCCATTGCAGATATGCTGTCTGGAAATTGCTTCCGCCGGATATTCTGCCGAATTGCTGAGCTGTACCATAAATTGCCGAACGATGGTGGATACCATAACCAAGCCATAATCTTTTTAGTTGATCCCCGCCAAATATATCACCAAGATTAAAATCTAATGTAAAATCAAGGTAATTAAGTAAATTGCTCGGCTGATATCCTTTTCTCTCCATTTCAGTTTTTTCCACAAACGGAATTCTATTTACGTAAGATAGTCCTTCTGCCGCACCAAATTTCCAGCGAATAGGCCAGGGAACAGTATAGTAAAATTTGATACCCAAAACAATTTCCTGGGCGCTCTCTGACATGTATGGAGAATTGCTCCAGTGCCATACAAATCCCGAAGTAATGTAAAAATCCAAAGGGATGCCAAAAAGATCATCGGTAAGAGGATGACCGTAAAATATGGATGTCATTTGACTGTTGGATGTATCTTCCTTTGCGTTAAAACGAATAATCTTTGCCAAAGCACTTGGGGTTGCCCAGCCGTGAGCAAAGCGGAGATACGCTTTATTCTTTAAAATACTTGTTCGAACCCGGTCTCGGTCGTTGGAAAAACCAAGGCCAACATAGACCTGACCATAGACGTCTCTGTTGATAATATCCAGGTTCCTTACATTTTTATCGAGTAAAGTCACTTTTCCGGCGCTGAATAAATAAAAATTACGCCAGGCATGGTAATTTACGGTATAACCTACTGATATCTCCGTACCTCCATTGACGTTAATTTGATCCAATCCGTAATAATAACTATTAAATGACTTGCTCTTTAACTGTAGCTCTCCAAAGGTTTCACCGCTAAAGTTGTCTGTCTTGTAGGCGAGGCCGAGTCGAATATTACTTAAATAGTGGCCCATTACATCGCTGAGTAATTCAAAGTCTGCATACGTGAAGTTTATCGGTTTATAGCGAATCTTTGCACCCCATAATACATTATTCGCCTGTATTGTATTTTGAAATTCGCTGGGGATATCGAAAAAGCGTAATCGTCCCATAGCGCTAATTTTCCATGAATCGGAATTATGAAACCAGTAACCACCTTCAATACCGCGTACATAAAATTTTTCGCCAAAATAAAACATCAGCGGTACAAAACTGGCCACTGTCCGTTCAGTAGTGGCAAAAGGAATGGTAGCAGTACGAATGGTAACACCGAGCGCCCAATCCTGTTCTATATAGTCCTTTACTTCTCCCGCGAAAAGAGGTGTTGTCAGTAAAGTAACTAAGATTAAGGTAATAGTAGCTTTTTTCATATGATATTTCCCTTTTTCTATATTGTTGATAGTTTAAAGCGTGCCCGGAGGCATACAAAATAATTAGTTACAAAAATTTCTAATTAACCGAATTAACCTAATCTGGACAAGCCCAGATAAAAACATCGCTGCACCCGGCTTAGACGCGGGGATGTACCACCAGAACCAGATAGGTAAATTTCATCACTAAACCCGAATTCAAAACATAACAGCTTGTCATTCCCGAACGTTTCTATCGGGAATCTAAATCTTGACAATATGAATAAATCAAATTATCTGAAATAAAAATAATTTAGATTCCGGCTTAACACATACCTGAATGACATTTTTCTGGGTCTGTTCCGTATATCGACAAGAAGTTGTCGATATACGCTCCCAAGCGCCTAATTGTTCTACTAAAACCCCAATTACCAGAACTTTTTTTATCTCCCGATTTCGAAAATTAGCCATTTTGGGTTATTGTTTAGGACAATTAGAGCAATTAGAAATTAGGTTAATTTAATATACAGTATGTTTTTATTCTAAAACCCGACACTAACCCCAATACTGATAAAGGGACTCCATTCTTCATAAGGTGAGTTAGAATCTTGTAATACATCAAACAAAACTTCGGCTACAATTGAAGCGTTTGCAGAAATTGGTTGAATATAGCCACCACCAAGAAGTAAAAATGGTACCCATGTACGATCGCTTTTATAGACATCATTCTGATATTGATAACTCATATAAGCAAATTCAGCGTGTGCGTAGGCTTTTGGGATAAAACGGTAACGTGTAAAAATGCTGGCGCCATAATTGTGATAGGTACGTTCTAATGTATAGCGACTATCATTAATGTATTCATAAGCGACTTTTATTCCAACGGAAGCATTAGAAGCATAATGATAACCGACCATAGGAGCTATATTTACTCTAAAATAATTCCCAAAACTAAGCCCCAATATTCCACCGTAATAAACTTTGCTGGGCTGCGGCTCGCTTTTCTTCTCCCCAGGTGTTAATTGGGCATTTTGCTGGGCAAACAGCGGCATGGCTGTAAAGCCAACCATTATTAATAAAATGAATAATTTTCTCATAAGACCTCCTTTTATAATAAAAATTATGTTAAAAATAATATACCATAACAAATGAAGTTGTTAAATAGTCCAATGAAGCAGTATTCTCGATTAAAGGTGTTACCGTATTTACATATAAAACTTCTAATCCTATATTATATTCTTCACGACCGGTATAAGCCAATTTAAATATGATAGATCTGGAGTTGTCTTCTTTATTATTGTTAAAAAGGGCGAATTTTTGGATTGAATATCCAAGATTAAAACCAACAGGTATGTTATGGCTATGAATAAAATTAAAACTACCAAGAATTCCCATACCAAATTTCCAGACGGTTTCATTTCTTTTTAGTATTGATTCGCCATAAGAAGCGTTTAAAAACGCCTGAAGCCCGATCATATCACTGAATGAATACGCATAGCGAAGACCAGCCCCACCATACAAGGGATTTCTCTTTTTGGAAAGCGAAACATTACTGCTGTCAGGATTAATAATAATATCCTTTAGGTAGTTTAATAAGTGGATTGAAGATACCGTGGAATTCATGATGTAAATCGTCCCGGATAACTGACTTTTCTTATTGTGTAAAAGCCGGAACATCCAGCCAAAGTCAAAACTTGTAATCGAAGTAACGCCATGAGCTAGGATTGTAGGCGTTGAACTGCCGATTCGTGCATTGGCTTGATAGCGAAACCAGACGGCAAGCCAATCTTTTGCTTTCACTTGAGCATGAATATCAGCCTTAACGTAGGTATTCTCACCTTCTATGGTACCTGTTATTTCACCATCATTTAAATAAATGGGAATTGTGGTTAAAGATAAACCGCCTCCTATCCCTGTTTTAAAAAAGGTAGTCATAAAAGGAGAAGGGAAAACAGCCGTAGGTGTAAAATAATGATTATTTAAAACGGGTAAAGATCTTTTAACTGCTGATAGTGAATCGACCTGCCCATAAAGGAAAAAAGGCAGTAACAGAACTTGCAGTATAATAATTCGTTGTAATTTCATAGTTATAGTTCCCATTCTAATCCCGCCATAAGTTGAAACCCATTGTTCTTAAAATTTTCAAAAATAATATTTCCCTGGTCCGTTTCATTTCCTGAATTAAAATTTACGAGTCCCTGATAATAACGAAATTCAATTAGCAAATCCGGTTCACCTATTGAAAAGCGCAAGCCCAAACCGATGGAAGCTAATATATCTATATTATTTAGAGCATCAGATATATCTCTATTATTTCCATCATGGGAAAATTCGGCAGATAAGGGAATCCCAAATTCAAGTCCACCAGTAAAATAGACGATTCCATTATCCGAATCTACTCGCACATAAAGAGGGATAATAATAAAATCAATTTTTGCTTCATATACTTTCAATGTATCCCAACGAGAATCTTCACCCACCTCAATATTAGAACCCCTCTGAGAATAGATTGGTTGAAAGGCAAGACTTACATCTTCATTGAATCTATAAACCAAAGAACCGCCAAAATTCAAGCCGGTGCGTGAAGCATAAGAAGCGTTTGATGGCTCAACACCTCCAAATTTACCCATATTAGCCCCAGTTGTGAATCCTACAGAAACTTGGGCGGAGGAGAGTAATGGGAATAGTAAAAACAGTAAAAAAGAGAGATATTTCATAAGATAGTTTATTCCATTATTTGTGTTAATGATTTATTCCATTGAATGTTATAAATATAAGCAATTTCCTCCTAATTTAAAAGCTTTATTAATCCATAAAAGTAATCGGTCAGTGAATTGGGAGACCCAAACTGTCATTACGCACTGCCTGCCTATGGCACGGAGTTCCGGTGCTTTATATCGGAACGTGGCAATCCTTAACAGATGGATCGCTTTGAAAAATACACTCGCGATGACAAACAGCCCCAATCTACTGACCCATTACCCATAAAAAAAGATTATTTGCTGATTCAAAATTATAGTTGCTCAATTTTGGTTTTAATAAAATTGAGCAACTAAAAATAACTATTTTATTGCTACAATAATTTTGTTTATTTTACCCGTAAATGTTGTCTCTTCCGGACCGTAACCGATACCTTCTGCAACTGGCGTTTGATTGTCGAGCCCAACATCGGCAGTCTCATCAGCTGAGAAAATGTAAGGTTGAGTTTTATCAACACGCCCATTTGCTACAGA
>JAUVIB010000099.1 GCA_030592985.1 Calditrichaceae bacterium
TTTATAAATCGAAAGTGTGGGAAAAAGTAGCCGAAAAATGTTTGGGATGCGGTACCTGTAATCTATTATGTCCCACCTGCTATTGTTTCGATGTAAGTGATGAGGTGGCTTTGGATATGGCTGAGGGAAAAAGAGAACGTACTTGGGATAGCTGTATGATTAATCCTTTCGCAGAAGTTGCCGGAGGTGAGAATTTTAGAGAATATTTAAGCGGCAGAACCCGGCACCGGCTATACAGGAAGTTTAAATATATAACAGAAAAATCCGGACATTTACAATGCGTTGGCTGCGGTCGTTGCACAAAGTATTGCCCGGCCGGAATTAGTATGACTGAAATAGTAAATGATCTGATAAATGAATACCAGGATGTTCAGAGTAAAGAAACCATTTAAATTAGAGGGAACAATGGAAAATGCCATTATAGAAAAAAAAGAATTATATTATCCAATGCTCTCTACGATTACACGTGTTGATTCCTTAACACCATTGGAGAAAAGATTCGAAATATCGTTACCGGATGATAAAATACTAAACCATGCTCCGGGTCAGTTTGTAGAGGTGTCTATTTTTGGGTTTGGTGAGGCGCCTATATCGATAAGTTCTTCTCCAACCAAAAGTGATAAATTCGATTTGACAGTGCGGAAAGTAGGGAAGTTGACGGAGCGTATGCACCAATTGGATGTCGGTAGTAAATTAGGGATCCGTGGTCCTTTCGGATCAGGATTTGATGTACAATCTTTTAAAAATAAAGATATACTTTTCGTTGCGGGTGGTATTGGCTTGGCTCCTTTAAAGTCTTTAATTGATTACACCATTGCCAAGCGTAATGATTTTGGACGCATAATAATAATTTACGGAACGAAATCTCCAAAAGAGATTCTTTTTCCGGATGAGATAAAAATGTGGACGCAAATGAGTAATGTCGAATTTTATATGACGGTTGATCAACCCGATGAAAAATGGGAGGGGAATGTTGGGGTTATTACAACTTTAATCCCTCCTTTAGAATTAGATGTGGAAAAAACCATCACAGCAATTGTTGGTCCGCCTATTATGTATAAATTTGTGATTATGTCTTTAAAAGGAAAAAAGATACCTGATGAAAATATGTATCTTTCTCTGGAAAGGCGAATGAAATGCGGAGTGGGAAAATGCGGTCATTGCCAAATAAATGATGTCTATGTATGTCAGGATGGACCGGTATTTCACTATCCTCTTGCTAAAAAATTAGAGGAGGCTATATGAGCAAGCCAAAAGTTGCATTTTTTGATTTCACAAGCTGTGAGGGATGCCAGCTTAATAAATTAAATTTTGAAAATGACTTACTTGATATGTTAGAACTCGTTGATATCGTAGAGTTTAGAGAGGCTATGGATGATAAAGCCGATCATTATGATATTGCGTTTATAGAAGGAAGTATTAGCACGCCCACCTGTGTTGAAAGAATTTATGATATCAGAAGGCGTTCCGATATTCTGGTAGCTTTAGGTTCGTGTGCAGTATCCGGTGGGATCAATGCCATGAAAAATCTTCATCCGGCCGATGAGGTACGCGAAACGGTATATGGGAAGGATAAATATCTTTTCCCCTCAATGCCCGTTCAGCCTGTTAGCGCTGTTGTAAAAGTCGATTTTGAAGTTCGCGGCTGCCCGATGAGTGCACCTGAATATTTACAGATATTTAAGTCACTTGTATTAGGACGTAAACCGGAAGTAAAAGATTATGCCGTTTGTGTGGAATGTAAATTAAAAGAGAATGAATGTGTGCTTGATAAAGGAATGTTCTGCCTTGGGCCAATAACACGTGCAGGATGTGAAGCAATTTGTCCTTCATTCGGCCAATATTGTACGGGATGCCGTGGAGTGGTTTCCAATATTAATGAAAAAGGTGCGGTCGATATGTTGAAACAGCATGGATTCTCCGTGAAAGAAGCTGTTAATCGCATGAAACTATTTTGTACAAACGAACTTGAATCATTAAACAAGTGGGGAGCATAATGGGTAGGGATTTAAATATAGATGTACATCATCTCACACGTGTTGAGGGACATGGTAATATTGTAGTGGATATGAAAAACGGCGTCCTAAAGAAAGCACAGCTTGATATTGTAGAAGCTCCTCGTTTTTTTGAAGCCATGCTAAAGGGACGCAATTTTCATGAAGCTGCTATTATTACTTCCCGGATTTGCGGCATTTGCTCATTGGGACATCAAATAGCTTCTCTTAAGGCAACGGAAGCAGCGTTGGGTTTGGAAATAACGGAACAAACTGTAATGTTGCGAAAATTGCTGGTTCATGGAGCTACATTTCAAAGTAATATACTGCACGCTCTGTTTCTCGCGGCGCCTGATTTTTTAAAAGTCGGATCGGTTTTCACTTTAATTAATACCCATAAAGATGTTGTGCTGGCTGCATTAAGATTAAAACGCCTGGCGAATGATGTCGGCGATGTTATCAGCGGTCGTGCCATACATCCCATTAGTATTGTTCCCGGCGGATTCACAGCATTTCCATCTGAAAAAAGTATCGAAGAGCTAAAGAATAAATTTATCAACCAGGGTATTCCTGATGTGGAGTATATTTTAGATGTATTAATATCTTTGGCGGGTGAAATTCCTGTATTTGAAAGAGAAACAGAATATATTAGTGTTTATGATGAAAAAGAATACGGCTTATATGACGGTCAGATCTGCTCTTCAGATAAAGGATTATATCCGGTGGATGATTATTTGAAAGTGACTAATGAGTTTGTTGTTCCGCATTCATCAAGTAAACATGCCAAATTTAACCGCTCTTCCTATATGGTGGGCGCACTTGCAAGGTTTAATAACAGCTATGATTTGCTTTCGCCCATGGCTAAAAAAGCAGCAGAGGCTATAAGCTTAAAAGCACCAAATTATAATCCATATATGAATACAGTTGCTCAGGTCGTCGAGGTAGTTCATTGTCTTGAAGATTCCATTCGACTATTTGATATTTTGTTAGACAAAGGAATTAAAAAAGAAAAGCCGAATCAGGAACCTACCCGCTATGGAAAGGGAATTGCAACAACCGAAGTACCGCGTGGTATATTGTTTCATGAATATACTTATAATAAGCAGGGAAATATCACTACAGCTAATTGTATTATTCCGACCGGACAGAACCTGGCCAATATAGATGATGATATGAAAAAATTAGTTCCTGAGCTCATGAATGAGAGTAAGGAAGATATCACATTAAAACTTGAGATGTTGGTTAGAGCTTACGATCCGTGTATATCATGTTCGGTTCATATGTTGGATGTTGATTTTATTGAATGAAATCTTTATGTTGAAAATAATATCGTTGGGTAATATACTTCGTGGTGACGATGGTATTGGGCCGATTGTTCTTCAGGAATTGGAAAAGAAAAATATTTTTCAAACAACCGGATTGATTGATGCCGGATCAGATGCCTTTATTATATTGGAACATTTAACGCAAAAAGACCCGATTATAATAATCGACTGCGCCAAGATGGGGAAAAATCCGGGAGAATATGCTGTATTTTCTGTTGAAAAATCTAACTTTGAGATGATTGGTAAAACTATTTCTATCCATGGATTCAGTTTTGCCGAAATATATAAAATGGCTGTTGGATTGGGTGAGGTTGCACCATGCAGAATCATCGGAGTGGAACCCCAAAGCATTAATTTTAACGAAACCTTATCCGATGAAGTAAAGAATAGTATTCCATCAATTTTAAATTATATTATTGGGGAGGCAAATAATTATGCCGCGTAAAAAAATTCTTATTATAGATGATGATATTGATCTTGTGGAAGCATTGCGGATAACTTTGGAAAAAACGGGGTATGATGTCATTGATGCCCAGGACGGTGAAAAGGGGTTTGAAAAAGCGAAAATGGAAAATCCCGATATGATACTTTTAGATGTAATGATGGGGACGCAGGATGAAGGATTTCATGTGGCCTATAACATTAGAAATGAGCCTGAAATAACTGATACGCCAATTATTATGTTAACAGCAGTCGGGCAGGAAACAGGATTTGGATTTGATAAAGAAAAAGATGCAGATTTTTTACCGGTTAATGAGTTTATTGAGAAACCGGTTGATCCCGATGTGCTTATTGATAAAATTCGCTATGTTTTAGGCCAATAGTTCCATTGAAAATGGAATTTTATCTCCAAAAATATTACATAGGTATGCTGAATGAATAAAATCATTTCAAGTTGGTTGTCTAATGAGCCATTCGCTTTTCTTACTAGTGATATTTTGACCTTCCGTATTGCCTGGACTATACGATTGCGCTGGTTAGCGGTTGCCGGCTATTTATTAGGTACAATCATTGCCAAAAACTTTTCAAGCATTATACTTCCCTATGAGAAAATGTGGATTGCATTAGCTTGTTTAGCTTTTATTAATTTAGTTTATTCTATTAGTTCCAGGTGGCTTAAAAGATTAAGCTTTAGGGGAGAAATATTTGTTCTTCAGATACAGATCATTATTGACCTGATAATTCTTACTATATTAGTACATTATGCCGGTGGTATTGGTAATCCGATTTATCTGTTTTATGTGTTTCATGTCGTTTTAAGCAGTATCATTTTCCCCGGATTAATTCCGATTCTTTATGCTACTTTTACAATTTTTTCATTTTTTTCACTTATTTTTCTTGAATATAATGGTTATCTAAACCATTACTGCCTATTTCCTGTTTGTAATCATGATAGTTCGGAATATATATATCTTGTACTTTTAGTTTTTACAATCACCGTGTATGTTACGGCATATATATGCATGGTTTTTATGCGCACGTATCGCAATATAAAAAAACAGATAGATCGAAAAAATAGGGAATTAATTGAATCTGATCGTCAAAAAACAAAATTTTTTCGTTTTGCTTCACATGAACTAAAATCACCTGTTATTGCAATTAAATCTTCTATTGATAGCTTCATACGAAATTATGGTGAAAATGTGGATGAACGTGGAATCAACCTGATAAAAAGAGCGGCAATGCGGTCTACACAGATGCTTGATATAACACAGGAATTACTTGAATTGTCAAAAAATAGAGCTCTGATAAGAAAAAGAAAAATGGAAAAAGTAAATATTCCTCAATTACTTAAAGAAATAATTCTTCAGGAATCGATAAATATAAAAGAAAAGAATCAAAAGCTGCAGGATGAAATATCAACGAAGATACCGCCAATTATAGCTGAAAAGAACGATCTTGTCAAAATTTTTAGAAATTTAATTAATAATACTATCCGCTATACACCAGAAAATGGAAAAATTGAAATTAATGCTCGTACCCACAGAAGAAATCTTGTTTTTATGGTGAAAGATACAGGTATTGGAGTTTCCAAGGAAGATTCTGAGAATATTTTCAGAGAGTTTTACCGTTCTGAAAATGCAAAAAAAATGGTTAATTATGGAACCGGTCTCGGATTAACTTTAGTTAAACAACTTATTGAAAATTATGGGGGAAAAATAGAAATTACATCAGAAATAAATAAGGGTACAACTTTTACAGTTATACTGCCTTTAAAACAAGGTGGGGGATCTATTGATTAAAATTAGTGGTTTTATTGAACGGAGCGGACTGACATATTATAGTGTCTCATTATCGAGTGATCGTCCGGGTATCGCCGCCGATTTATTAAAATTATTTGCGTTAGAGCGAATAAATCTGGAATATATCACAGAATCAACAAATAATGGAAATGGAGCTGTGTTGGCCTTTTGTGTGGATGCTGCCGATGCTAAAAATATAGACCGGCTTACCAATAAGCAAGAATCGAATATTAAAAAGATGGAAAATGCCAGTTTCATTGGTGTTTATGGACCACATTTCCGGGAAAAACCGGCGATTGCGGCAAAATTTTGCACTACTTTAGGAATAAATAATATTAATATTTATGGAATATCAAGCAGTATTTCTTCAATTGCCTGCATTATAAAAGCCGGTGATTTAGAAATGGCCAAGAAAGCGCTCTTAGATGTGTTTGAACTTCCATAAGCAAATCCTTCTTGTGAAAATAAAATTCCGATTTAAAATAAAGCAGTAGAAGTGAAAATATAAAATTTATTTTCCTCTTAAATTTATTCAAAAATGAATACACAAATCCCATATCCTGATCCTGATATACAGTTACAGGATTTGTGCTCTGAGAAAAATGTTATTTTTTGGGAATTGGGTGAGTTATTTCTTTTACTCTCTTTTTATAATTAAAATCTTTAAAAGAGGGACTTTCCGGATTATGACAGGTTTTACATGTTTTTTCATCCGGTTTAATCAAACCAAGAGAAGCTCCATCTTGTTCACCTTTGTAAATGGCTTTCATTACTTTTTTCTTGTAATAATCTCCACCCGGCCCATGACATGATTCACAGCCGACCCCATCCTCAATTTTGTGTTTTTTACCAAGGTATTTTTTATCTACATTGTAAGCAGTAACGTGGCATTTTAAACATTCAGGCGCTTTTTGTGGATCAGCGATATTCTTTTCTTTTGCCATTTTTTTTGCTTCAGCAGTAGCAAGGGTTTCATAAGCTTTAGAATGTTTGCTCTCCTGCCAACTTTTTAATTGTTCACCGGCTTTTGCTGATTTGTGGCAAGTTTTACATTTTCCTACACCTACGTATTTATGCTGATTTTCTGCATGTGAAAAGGATAGTAGGAAAACTATCAGACTGATAATAAAGACTACAATTTGCTTTCTCATCTTCACCTCCCAATATAAATACACTTTTTTAGTTAATAATATGACAGCATTTATTATGTTTCTAAATTCATCTGCTTAATTAGGAAAATCATGTACACTAAAAGTCGATAGATATATTCTTCTACAAAAGCTCATATTGAATAAATTTTGTTAGTTATCCCATTATATCCAAATTTACAGCAAGCCACATGCCATAATTTTATTAAAATTAAAATTTTTTAATAATTTCGAATATATATCATTTAGAATAACTTTATCCTCCTTATTTGACAATGAATTAAGATGTAAGTTTAATGAAAGTGTTCTATTACTTAATAATTCTTTAAAATAATAGAATTATTTATTTAAACAGATAGAATATAATTTAACTAAAAAAAAGAATATCCAATGCGACATCAATGACCCAGTGAGACAAACAAAAGACAAGTAAATTAAGAAAAGGAATTAGTATTGGATATTTTATTCGTGTGATGTATAACAAATAAAGGCTATAAACTACAATTTGACATTTTTTGTATCATATACAAGTTGAAATTGTTTTCATATCACTGGCATAATTATTGCAAAATAACATAGGATATAATAAAATAACTATGGATAGGTGAAAGGAAAGAGGAATAATTTTACTTTGATTTTTTAATAAAATTGAGTTATTTCTTTGAATAAATATAAGTTAAATTTCCTTTCAGATAAATAAGATTAAAATTATTGGAGTTTACATGCGAATAAAACTTCCCCCTTCAACCCAAAATTGGCTGTCCCTTATTGGGATAACAATTGCTTTAATTAGTCTATTTATGATTATATTTTTAATCACAATATCACAACTTTTTTTAACTAAAGGCAACTATCTAGGATTATTTATCTATATAGTTTTACCTTCATTTATGATTGGTGGTTTGATTGTAATCCCAATTGGTATGCTGATAAAAAGAAAAAGTATGAAAAAAACAGGAATCAGGCCAGATGGATGGCCAATAATTAACTTAAACGACTCTCGTTACAGGAATGCATTTTTTATTTTTACTATAGGGACAACAATACTACTTTTTCTTTCTGCAATTGGTTCTTATCAGGCATTTCATTTAACTGAATCCATTGAATTTTGTGGTACATTTTGTCATTCAGTAATGCATCCGGAATACGTCGCTTATAATAATTCATCACATGCGAGAGTAGCCTGCGTAGAATGCCATGTGGGTTCAGGCGTTGGTTGGTATACGAAATCAAAACTATCAGGGCTACATCAAATTATTGCTGTTATAACCAATAGTTACGAAAAACCCATCCCGACGCCCATAGAAGATTTACGACCTGCTCGTGAAACATGCGAACAGTGTCATTGGCCAGGCAAATTTTATCCCAATACAATCCGCCATGAAAAACATAATCTCCCGGATAAAGAAAACAGTGAATGGGATATTCATTTACGTATGAAAATTGGTGGTGCTATCGCAGCAAAGGGATTTGATAACGGTGCTCATTGGCATATTAATTCAAAAGTAAAAATAGAATATTATGCTGCTGGAAATCCCAATGAAGAAATTGATTGGGTGCGTTATACGAATTTAAACAATGGTAAGGAAATTATATATACAAAGGACGAAAATCCGCTTAAGGAAAATCCTGAAAATGAGAAGAAAATAATAGAAATGACTTGTATCGGATGTCATAACCGTCCTTCACATAATTATCTGGCACCTTTTGACTTTATTGACCAGGTAATAGCTACAGGAGAGATAGCCCGGGAATTACCAGAATTTAAAAGTATGACACTTGATATCTTTGATAATGAATTTACTTCAATGGACACAGCTGCCACTTTGATCCGTACGACTATTAACAACTTCTATGAAGAAGAATATCCGGAAATATATTCCTCTAAAAAAGAAATAATAGATAAATCCATTAAGGGATTAATAGAAACTACTTCGAAAAATATATTTCCAATAATGAAGGCAAGCTGGAAAGCATATCCCAATAATATTGGACATTTAAATTATCCGGGATGTTTCCGCTGCCATAACAATGAAATGGTTTCTGAAGATGAAGAACATGTTATCAGCAAAGATTGCAATATATGTCATACAATTTTAGCTCAAGGGAATCCGCAAAATCTTATGATGGGAAATATCAACTCTCAATTACCATTTAAACATCCGGGAGATGTGGAAGAAGATGAATGGAACGAAAACTTATGTAGTGATTGTCATGATGGCTTAAATCCACAATAAAGTGAGTTTTAAAATAGAGTTTATCTGATAAATGACTAATTATCCATGGAAAATAAATAATGAATATCGATTAAACCATGCTATAGTCAAACATGACAGAGACATGCAGACAAGAATCTTTGTTTTTAGAAGCAAACATAAAATAGTTTTAAAGATTAAGAATTATCATTTCTTGTTCTATATTAATATGTAAGAAATAAATTCTTAGATTTTACGACACAAAATTCATTTTTAATGGGTAAGTTTAAATAACAGACAAACCTTCGAATTCAAATCATAGATGCGTAATATAGTCACAATTGGTTATACCTTTGATCCGGCATTAATTACTGCAAA
>JAUVIB010000207.1 GCA_030592985.1 Calditrichaceae bacterium
ACTTCCGGTATGAGTTCACTTCCAAGCCGCGGCATTATAACAAATACTGAGAATAGAAATAAAATGATTACTGCGCCAATTAAGGAATATTTATATTGTAATGATTTCCTCAACATGGGCGGATATATAATTTCAATCTTACCATAAACATAATTAAAACTATCAACAATAAGTTTAACCGGATATGAAAATAATAATTTTCCGGCAAGAAAGATCATATTAAGGACTATACCAAAGATCAAGATAGACGCGTGAATGAAACGGAAAAAAAGTTCAAACATTACCTGGAAAAAATATTTAATTATTGATAAAAAATAACGCATAATTACAATCGGAAGTAAAATAATGCGCTTTAGAATAGAGTATTCTTTAAAAGCATTTGTTATTCGAATAAACTCTTTATGCAAATCAAGAGTCGAATTGAAAACCAAATATTTAGGCCAGATTGTATTGATATATTGCCCATATTTATGTGAATCACGGCTACTAAAATTTAATACTATATCTGAAGGTAAAAAATCACGCTTTAGGAATCCTGAAATCCAGGATATTAGGCGTAATAGATTAAAAACAATCAAAATAAATTGCTTAATAAGGGCAAATATTAAAGCATATATTGCTTTAAGTGTTTTAAATAAACCTTCAATAGTGACATTAAAAATCTCTTTGCCTCCCCGCAGGGCTACCGCGAAAACAGATAGTCCGGTGAAAGAATCGGAAATATTCCCGCTTTTAAAGTTTAATATATATTCTTTGGAAACAGACTTTTTATCAAAACCTTTAATGAGTGTATCACTTTGCCTTGATGACAGCATAGGTATTAAGAATAAAGCAACACCCAGGGATGCTAATAAAGAGAAAACGACTGTTAAGGCCATGTCACCGAATATTTGCCCGGCAACTCCTTCTACAAATACGATTGGGAAAAAGACTGCAATGGTTGTTAATGTTGACGCCGTAACTGCTCCTCCAACTTCTCTAACACCGCGCACAGTTGCATCAATCAGATTATCTCCTTCATCTCTGCAGCGGGCGATACTCTCCAGTACAACGATGGAATTATCCACTAGCATTCCAATACCTAAGGCTAATCCTCCAAGAGACATAATATTAAGTGAAACATCAAAAATTTTCATAGGAGCAAAAGTCGCTACGATTGAAATGGGAATGGCCAGTCCTATAATAATGGTGGGTCCTATACGGCGCAGGAAAATAAAAAGCACCAGGATTGCCAATAAACCGCCTATCATTGCTGTATTTTTCACTTCATCAATTGAATTTTTTATAAAAATCGATTGATCAGACAAAGTGGTAAAATGTATACCCTCAGGTAGTCCATAGGTCAGATAATTGGTCATTGTTTTCTGCATCATCCCCGCAGATCTTCCATCTTTTTTGCTTTTGTCCTGTTTTTCAGATTTTTCAGGCTTTTCCTTTCTATTTTTTAGTTTTTCAACAAATGCCTGTTGTTCAGGTGTTCCATATATCTTATTCTTAACACGTTCCGCCACTGCCACTATATTGGCGTCGGCTTCTTTATATATTTCAATTTCAACGCTTTCTTTACCGGCAATACGAGTTATAATCTGTCTTTCTTTGTGCGTCCTGTAAACATTCCCAACATCTTTTACTTTTACTTCAACAACACCCCAGGTACCCACAATAACATCTTCAATTTCTTTTATTGTTTTAAATTCATTAAGTGTACGTACAAGATACTCTGTTTTTCCTTCTTTAAGATTTCCCCCTGCAAGATTTACATTTTCCTGCATCAATCGATTTTTAACGGTTTGGATATCCATACCAATAAGCGTTAATTTTTGTTCATCAAGTTCAACTCTGATTTCTTCCTCAAGCCCGCCTTTGACCTTGACAGCCGCTACACCATCAACTGTTTCTAAAGCACGTTTAATATCTTCCTCAGCAAGATAACGCAGATAAGTAAGTGTTTTACTACCATACAGACCTAATCGCATGATAGGATCTAACGTGGGATCAAAACGTAATAAAATTGGTCTTTTAACTTCCTTGGGTAAAAACACCTGATCCAATTTCTCGCGGATATCAGCAATAGCTTTATCCATATCGGAATCCCAGGTAAATTCCAAAACCACATCGGATTGTTCGGCTTTTGAGATAGAACTTATGGTTACTAAATTATCAACAACACCTAGAGCCTGTTCTATTGGACGGGAGATAGTTGTTTCAATTTCCTCGGGAGCAGTACCCGGATATTCTGTCCGTACAGTTAGGCTGGGATATGTCATATCAGGCATTAAATTGAGTGGTAATTGCTGGTATGATATATATCCAAAAACAACAACACCGATTATTATCATTAAGATAGTAACAGGCCGTTCTGTGGTAAATTTAAAAAAACTATCTTTTCTGTTATTCATAACCGGCGCTGTCAATTTTTCACCCCTTCTTTATTCGATGCTAAAATAGGTCCCCTATTAACAACAATGTTAACTTTTGTATTGTCTTTCATACCGGCCTGCCCTACAATAATGATTTTATCGCCATCATTAATTCCTTCAAGAGCTTCGATCCTTTCACTATCCTCATAACCTGAAATTAATTTAATTTTTCGGGCAACACTATCTTTTACCACATAAATATTCATATATTGATTTTCATATACTACCGTAGCTTTGGGAATTAATAATACATTATTGTGGGTATCGGTAATAATATGCGCATTTACAAACATCCCCGGCCTTAAAAGTTGATTGTTATTTTTTACACCCAGCGTTACTTTAAAAGTACCGCTCTGGGGATCAACCACAGGACTAATGCGTTTAATCCAGCCATTAAATGGTTTTTTACGAATATTATCAGAGAAAATGAAAGCTTTTTGCCCTATTTTTAGTTGATTGATATTTTTTTCAGGTACATAAACTACGGAAATTACTTCTTTGTTATTAACAACTGAAAATAGCTTATCGGAAGGTTGAATCCTTTTACCAATTTTTGCGAGACGCTCCCCTACTCTACCGGTAATAGGTGATCTTATTTTCATATAATCCAGGTTCAGTTTAGCTTCTTCCCATTTAATCCGCATGGCGTCCAGACCATATTTTGCATCATCAAATTCTTCATCACTTAATAATTTTTTTTCATGCATAACTTTTAATCTTTTATACTTCGAAAGCTGCTTTTTATACTCAACGGATGCTGCCTGTTCCGCAAGAGCGTATTGCTCAGGTTCAAGTGATAGTAAAATTTCACCTTTTTTTACATAATCACCTTCTTCTTTGTAAATTTTATCAACTATTCCCTGAGCACGTGCATAAACATCAGCCATGATTTCAGTTTCAATATTTGAGCTTAATAAAATATAATTTGAAATATCCCCTCGTGTAACCTCAATGACTTCAACAGGTACAGTTTTTTCGGATATATCCTTTTTGTCCTCTTTTAAACTATCTGAATTAACAGAAGAGGAATCTTTTGAGCTATTTTCCCCGTTCTTTGCTTCCGTTCCGCATTGCATAAACAGCATAGCTGTTCCAAGAGCAAATAAAAGTATAATTCTCTTTTTCATTACTTCTCCATAAATTATTAAATGTTTCATTGTAGATAAAACGGTTTTTTTTAGTAGAAAATTTCGAGTCTTTATAAATTGTGGCTTTTATTTGTTTTTAATTTTACTAACATTATTCTATCTAACCAAAATTCAAAATATAATTGAAATATTATACTCGATTAATACGGGGTTTATTTGAGTTTGTTGCAAAAAACGAGATAATTAAAATATATTTTATACATAAGCAATTTTCTTTTACATATTTCATAGTATAGGAATTTCTCCCAAGGGGATACCTTAGCATATCCTGATGTTTTCTACCACCGGCAAGATTCCTAAGTTTTGTCAAAGACTACATTGTGATGAAAAACTAAAGAACCCACCATCCCGATCAATAAGGATGAAAAGTGAATAACCATCGGTGCAGCCTATGAATAGACACATACCACATAATCCATATAAACCGCAAAGCGGTACAAAGTGAATAACTATAGGCGAAAACCCATAGAAAACACAGAACACAACCCTATCACCACAACGTGGTGAAATGTCTGAAAACAGTTCACATCTACTCTCTGTCTTCGACTCTCGCCCCCATCTCTATCTTATTTGCTAAAATTCGTTGTAACATTGCACTAATCCTATTGGTGTATATTTAACATTCAATGTTAAATCATTACCACTTTCTATTAAAAT
Source organism: Calditrichaceae bacterium (assembly GCA_030592985.1). Lineage (GTDB taxonomy): Bacteria > Calditrichota > Calditrichia > Calditrichales > Calditrichaceae > JAUVIB01. The sequence goes on from JAUVIB010000207.1 coordinate 4,226, forward strand.
CAAATTTTTTTGTACAATTGCTAAAATAACAATTTTTATATTCACCATTAAATTTAAAAAATTACATTCAATCCAATTCTCGTACAGACGCATTTCAATGCGTCTCAACAAATTATCATCAATCCCAATCCCACGTACAGACGCACACTCGTGTGTCTAAACAATTATCCGAACCATGATTTACCAGATTTACAGATTTCTTGATTTTTATATCTATACCGACCCACAATATTTTCTACATTTTATGTAAATTGCAATTATATTTTGCATATTGCATAATTTTATATAACAGCTATACTTCTAACCAAGGTTCAAAAACCAGCATATCCCCATCAATTCTATAAAAAACCCATTACCACCATGTACAGACGCACAATCGTGCGTCTCAACAATTATCAGAACCATGATTTACCAGTTTTACAGGTTCCTTGATTTTTATATCAATACCAACCCAAAATATTTTCTACCTTCCCCTTTCTCCTTTTTCCTTTCTCCCTTCTCCTTTCTCCTTTCTCCTTTTTCCTTGTTTCCAATCCTTCTAATCAAGGTTCAAACACCTGCATATCCTTAAAACATCCATCCCACCTATTACAGGTAATTCGTTGTAGTTCCTTAATTTTTATCTCTTTTAAAAAAAATTCCCCGCTCCTCGGAAAAATAGTCAAATAGTATACTCACCTGAGGCTGGCAAGTTGCTGGTTATTGGCGTCAACTCTTTTTCCGTTTCCATAACTTTTATTTAACCCCCTGCCTTCGGCATCCCCCCTGAAATAACAGGGGGAGATACTGCTATCCAAAAAAATATAATCTTATTACTTTTGAAATTCTCAATACGCGTACAGACGCTCAAATTGAGTGTCTCAACAATCCTGAAATTCCCATCAATTTAAAGATTCACCCAATCCCATAATGCAGAGATGCACGTCCGTGCGTCTCTACAATTTTCAATTTTTCCATTACATTTAAAAAATATCCCATCCATCACAGGAAAGTACAGACGCATTATTATGCGTCTCCACGGTTATCCGAACCATGATTTACCCGATTAACAGATTTCTTGATTTTGATAGCAATCCCGCTTTGAAAATTTATCACAAAGCCATTTGCAGGTTTACTTGAACAGAAGCGGTTTGATTTTTAACCGGTTCGTCTTGAAAGTAATACCGATACATATTCTTAATATAATATAAATCGGTACAGTGTGAAGTTTATACCTAACCTTTAAAAAAAGGCCAGAGGGCCGCCGGATTTAAAATGCTCGCTTGCCCGCGCCGTGGCAACGGACAACTCCGGCTATAACAGTCAAAACTATTTAAAGTAAAAAGTTTGAAAGTTTATAAATTTCTTAATTAAGTCTGGGGGTATTTATTATCACAAAAGCCATCCCCCTTTCGCTTCGCGATTTCCCCCTTAATAAGGGGGAACGTCCGATAGGACAAGGGGGATTCTACCCTCCACCATCCGCCAGTTTCCCTGATGCATACAGCCATCCCTCAGACAGGAAAATAATTTAAATGACCTGTTTTGAGTTTTTACATGGAAAAAATATAAACGCAGAGATCGCAAAGTTCGCAGAGAAAAAAATCAATCCATCCTATAACGTACAGACGCCCAATTTGGGCGTCTCAACAATTATCCGAACCATGATTTACCCGATTAACCGACTTCGTCGGGGGAAAATAGTCAAATAGACAAAGGGTCAATCCCTTAGCAACCTAACACTAAAGCCGTTCCGCTTACTGCCATCGTAGCGGCCGACATCTGAACTACCGTAATCCAGACCGCGGCCCCAGGCGCTTGGCGAACTGTACAACGTAGACGACCACCAGTAGCCGGTGTAACCGATACCGACGAATGTACCATCATAATCATCACGGGGACCGCC